>CAYTNI010000215.1:0-5780 GCA_964439115.1 uncultured Saprospiraceae bacterium | reverse complement strand
ATTTACAAATTAATAGCCAGGATTCTGCGTGATGACACCGGCAGAAGTTTGAATCTCGCGCAGCGGAAGCGGCCAGAGTGCACGGAAAGGCTCCGTAAGTCCGAGCGTATTCCAGCGATTGGTACGGCGAAGATCAAACCATCGGTGACCTTCGTGTGCCAATTCAAAACGGCGCTCCGCCAAAATAGCATCTACTACTTCTGCTGCCGTGGCCGGGTTGGCATTGGCTAAACCGGCGCGGTTGCGGATGACGTTGAGATCAGCAACAGCATCAGTGAGCTTGTTTTGCTGTGCACGAGCCTCGGCGCGGATGAGGTACATCTCCGCCAGGCGGATAAGCATCACGTTGTCTGTACCGTTGATGCGCGTATATTTCTGCGTTTTATTCGCAGGTGCAGTAGAGGCATTCACTTCTTTGCGAACATCGCCTGCTTCATGGCCATCCCGAAGGCTTGCCGTAGAGGTAAACTCGTTGCGACCGCCCGCTGATGTGGGATAGTACCAGAATGCAATGGAATTGGTATTGTTAATATCATATTGAAGTTCCCAGATAGCTTCTGTGGAATTCTGGGAAAGCCAGATATTGGCATAGCTTGCAGTAGGTACCAAAGTATAGCCGCCATTAGCAATCACATCAGTTGCAGCAGCCTCTGCTTCTGCCCACTCTCCGCGATAGAGATGAGCGCGAGCCTTGAGCGCCTGAGCTACAAACTTGGAGATACGGCCATTAACCTTGGCTGTTCCCAGATTAGCTACTGCAAAGTTGATATCGTCCATGATCAATGCCCATGTATCTGCTTCCGTAGCACGAGCCTTCGCAGCTGCATCTTCGGCAGAAAGCGTAGGCGTTGTATAAAGAGGCAGACCAAGCCCGTTGGATTTGTTGAATCCTTCAGGGCTTCCACCATAGAGGCGAAGCAGGTTGAAATAGTGAAAAGCTCTAAGCAGGCGAGCTTCACCAACGGCAGCATTGACGTTGAAACTTGGATCATCTACACCAGGAGCAGAAGCAATTACATTGTTCGCGCGATCTACCCCTACATATACAGAATTCCACAAACTGGTAAGGCTTGTGTTGTCGGCAAGAATTTGACGATTAAACACCTGCGCATAAGTGGGAAACGTACCTGTATGTGACACGACGTCTGCATAAAGGTCAGAAAGGACTTGCATCTGCAAGCCATAGTAGTTGCTGCTTTGGATGGCATTATAAGCACCCAGCATGGCAGCATCTACATCCTGCTTGGTTTTGAACCCGGTAGAGGCGTCAAGGGAGTTGTATGGCTCCACCTCGAGGTTGCCTTCGCAAGCCGGCACCAAACCAACAAGGGCGAGGAAAGCGAGTATTTTAACTATGTTTTTCATCATTTGATTTTTTTTTAAACAATAAATGCCACATACTGCGGATTAGAACCCAAGATTCAAACCTACCAACATGGTACGCGCCTGTGGGAAGGTCAAAAAGTCTGTGCCAGGTGCAGTATTGGTTTCACCAAAAGTGCTCACTTCAGGATCGAAGCCGGAGTAGTTGGTGAACGTCAGCAGATTCTGACCGCTGACATAGATACGGCCTTTTGTCATGCCAATCTTACTCATTACACTGCTCGGGATATTATAACCCAGCGTAAGGTTCTTAAGGCGGAGGTAAGAAGCGTCTTCCACAAAGCGGTCAGAGACACGGCGGTTGTTGTTCGGATCCCCGAATACGGCACGCGGGTAGTTGGTGTCGGTTGTAGGATTGTCAGCAGTCCAGCGGTTGCTGATGGTTCCTGCCTGACCAAAGATACTGTTCATACCCTCAGAGAAGGCGCGGGTATTGTTATACACAAAATTACCCACGCTGTACTGGAAGAAAAAGCTCAGGTCAAATCCAAAAGCGGAGATGTTGTTGGTGATACCTCCGTAAAAATCCGGGTTGGCATCACCGAGAATAACCTGGTCATCCGCAGTGATACGGCCGTCACCATTGATATCTTCAAACATGATATCGCCAGGACGAGTAAGTGTGGACTGATACACTGCCGTAGAAATACCTGTCATTTCCTTAGCCTTATTGTTGAGTTCGTCAATTTCGGCCTGCGTCTGGAACAGACGCACCGTGCGATACCCACGGAAGGAGCCCAAAGCCTGACCCTCTTCTACCCAGGAGCCGAAACCTGCAGCAAACGGAGCACCGGCAAGCTTGAGAATCTGGTTATCAAACAGAGAAACGTTGAAGTTCGTCGTCCAGCTGAATTTTTTCGTATTGACATTCGTCGTATTCAGGCCAATATCTATACCGCGGTTCTGTACAGAACCAATGTTTTCGGTGATAGAAGTATAGCCGGAAGCGCCTACCAACGGGCGTCCAAGCAGCAATTCATTCGTAGTTCCCTGGTAAACTTCAACAGAAAGGAGTATGTTGTCGTCGAGGAAACCCACTTCTACGCCGAGGTCAATATCCTCGCGCTCCTCCCAGGTAAGGTTTGGATTACCCAACTGTGAAGGCGCCAGACCGGCGCGCTGCAGGTAGTTGGCGCCCGGGCTGATAAGTGCGCGTGAAGCGAAGTTGCCAATGTTCTGGTTTCCACGAATACCCCAGCTTGCCTTGAGCTTCAATTCAGAAATAATGCGGCTATCGCGGAGGAATCCTTCCTCAGAGATACGCCAAGCACCTGATACTGCGGGAAAGACACCCCAGCGGTTATTCGTGCCAAAACGAGAAGAACCGTCAGCACGTACGCTGGCAGAAATGAAGTATTTCTGCTGCCAGTTGAAATTAAAACGAGAGAAGTAGCTGTTCAAACCCCACTCTGACTTACTGGAAGTCACCGTTTGCTTCACAGAAGCAGCAGCAAGTTCGCGGATAGTTTTGCCCGGGAAGTTCTGGCCACGGCCAAAGAAGTCTTCAAAAAGGCTGTTCTGGAAGGATGCTCCTACCAAAGCGTCAAAGTTCAAATCGCCAAAAGACTTGCGGTAAGTGAAATAGTTTTCATTCACTAAGTTGAGGTCAGCGCTCATCGCCTGCTCACCAGTACCGTTCACCCCGGCAGCCTGGATATGAGTGGCAGGGATAAAGCGGTCGTCGCGGAGGTTCAGGTAGTCCACGCTGAAAGACGTACGGAAGTTCAATCCATCCAGAATGGTCAATTCACCATAGACATTGGTCAGCAAACGATTGCTGTACACATTATAAGTAGGCTCCAGCGCATTCGCTACCGGGTTCTCGATAGAAGCGTTTTGATCGCGACCATACGTGCCATCAGCATTGAATACCGGAATATGAGATCCGAGAAGCAGAGCTGTACTGAGTACACCATATATATTGTTATCGTTCTGGATACGGTTGCTGATAGAGCGGCTGAAGCCCGTGCTTACACCAATCTTGAATTTGTCAGAAACCAGGTTGTCCAGGTTCATGCGGAAGCTGTAACGGTCAAAACCCGAGCCCAATATTGTGCCGTCCTGGTTGAAATAAGAACCGGAGAGGTAGAATTTAGTGCGCTCATTGCCACCCGCAAAATTGAGATCGGTTTGGGACATAGGCGCACTCTGGAAAATCTCATTAAACCAGTTGGTTGAAGGATAGGTGCTCGGGTCATTGTCCAGCCCGCGAAGACCAAGGGCACCGGGCAGTGTTGTCGGAGTAAAGCGGTTGCGCACTGCCTCCTGCACGTATGCCACATACTCAGGACCTGTAGCAGGATTAATCTCACGCCATACGCTTTGAGTACCATAATAGGTGTTGAGACTGATTTGAGTCTTTTGCTGCTTGCCACGCTTGGTGGTAACCAACACGACACCATTGCTGGCGCGGGAGCCATAGATAGCCGCAGCCGCAGCATCTTTCAACACTTCAATAGACTCAATATCCGCAGGGTTGAGATCCGCCAGGGCGTTGACCTGCTGACCACCTACCCCGATTTGCGAGTAGCTTCCCGTATTGATGGGAATACCGTCCACCACATAGAGCGGTTGGTTACCGGCTGAGATTGAGGAAGGGCCGCGCACGCGAATGGATACGGAAGCACCCGGCGTACCCGAAGCAGAAGTCACCTGAACACCTGGAGCCTGACCCTGCAAAGCCTGGTCAAGACCGGTAACCGGAAGACGCGAAATGACTTCACCGCTAACTTTAGAAACTGAGCCGGTGAGCTCTTTGCGCGTTGACGTTCCATAACCGACAACCACCACATCAGAAAGTGACACTACGTCTGTTTCCAGGGTGACATCGTAACGACTGGCGGAGGTCAGCTCTACCCGACGGGCGGTATAACCCGTGTAGCTGATAACCAGTGCTTTCTGACCCGCCGGAACCGTCAGGCTGAATTCACCATTTACATCCGTTACTGTACCCACGGAGGTACCCTCCACCAAGACAGTAGCGCCAATCAATGGCTCTTTGCCTTGGTCCGTCACACTGCCGGAAATGGCGCGCTGCGCGAAAGCGGCAGAGCCGGCCGCCACAACCAGCATTAGAGCAAGCAAAAGTTTTTTCATAAGGAACACTTTTTTGTTAGTAATACTTTTTAAAAGTAATGCAATGCAGTTGCAAAACTATTAATTCCCACAATTGTTTAAGAAAGTTGTTGATATCCGAGGCGCTGATTCAGAAATCACACACTCAAAAACGAACATGCAGCCCGATTCGCTGCCTTATAGGGTTCGTAAACAAGTTGAATCACTTCTTGGAAGCGTCAAGCTGAGAAATAGCCTCATACACATTTAAATAAATCTGGGCCTCCCCAATCTCCTCCAGCAAACCAGTCTGTGTAAGTACGTCACGTACCGGGCCAATCACGCTGGTCATAATGAAAATAACCCCGCGCTCACGGAGGAAAGTTACCACCTCGTGTAGGGTATGAACGCCGGTAGAATCCATGTCACTGATGCTCGCCCCATCGAGAATGACATAGCGCAAATCCGGGCCCTTGTCCGCCGACAGCCGCTCTATCGTCTCTCTGAAAAACTCCGCATTCCCGAAATAGAGTTGTGCGTCAAATCGCAAAATAAGCTTGTCCGGATATTGAATAGCATGTTCAAAACGCGTAATGTTTCGGAAGTACCGCGTCTCCGGCAATTGCCCCAATACAGCCACATGCGGCCTCGAACTGCGATAAATCAATAAAGCAATGGACAATACTACCCCGGCTGCTACCCCCACCTGAATACCCAATGTCAAAGTAATCACAAATGTGGTCACTAGCGTCAAAAAATCTCTGCGATCTGTTTTCCACAACCTAACGGCCTCCTTGTAATCTACTAGACCGATTACCGCTACCACAATAATAGATGCCAAAAGAGCCTTTGGCAAATAGTAAAATAAAGGTGTGAAAAAAAGCAGTGCCAAACTCACCAGCACAGCAGCAAAAATAGACGACATCCCCGTCTTTGCACCTGCTTCCTCATTTACCGCTGATCGCGTAAAACTGCCCGTAGTCGGAAATGCTTGAAAAAAAGCACTGCCTATTTTAGAAATACCCAAAGCAAGCAGCTCCTGATTGGTATCAATCCGATAAGTCTTATGACGGGCTGCAAGTGCCCTGGCTATGGCCAATGATTCAATAAAACTGATCAGGCAAATGGTCAACGCCAGGGGGAACAAATCCCCAATAACCCCCCAGGACAATAGCGGCACCTCGAAAGCTGGCAGGCCTTTTGGCACTTCCCCTACAATGGTCACCCCAAATGCCTGAAGGTTGGCTGCCCAAACCACCGTGGTTCCTACAATCACCGCAATGAGACCTCCCGGCAGAGTTTTGCGAATCCGCTTCAACAGCAGAATAAGCCCAATTCCGGCT
>CAYTNI010000214.1:0-5788 GCA_964439115.1 uncultured Saprospiraceae bacterium | reverse complement strand
GTCATCACAATCGCCGTCGCGCTTTTTGTCCTGGCAGCCCATGGTGAAGGAGCCGCCCGCAATGCGCACCATATCGGATTCGAGTTTTTTTACCGGGTCAGGTAGGTTGGTGGTTGAAGGCTCCAAGCGTTTTTTAGCGGCTGCGGCATTGGCGCCGTTGGACCATTTATCCAGGAAGGCTTTCAGTTCCGCCTCTGTGGAGGCGGCTTCCTGCAGGATGTCGCGGCGGCGGCGTGCTTCCCCGGCAAGGTCGCTGTCGCGGTAAGGGCCCTGCAGGAAGGCATTGTAAGCGGCTATGGTGTTGGCCGCCACCGCCGCATCGAAGGCTGCCCTGGCTTCCAGCTCGAAAATTTTCGCATCGGCTTCCCGAAGGTGTTTCCCTTTAGGGAAGCTACTTTGGTATCGTTTATATCCTGCCACGGTGTTGAGCGCCAGCGCTTCCTGCCAGGCCTTGCCATCCTTGTCGTCAGTCTCGGACTGTACATCCGGCTTAAGCCTGATGGTGGGCATGTCCGCCTGTGGGCGGAGGCGCAGCTCCTGTGCCTGATAGCCTGCCGCCTCCACATACACGAGCAACATGCCGGTGGTGGCGGGCACCCCTTCCAGGGTGTAGCGGCCGCGGGCATCGCTGCGGGCCGTAAAGGGCGCTCCGCCGGCGCTTCGCAGCGTTTCCACACTTAGGCGCGATGCATCGCCGGCGCGTACGGTGGCGCTTGCAAGGGGGCTGCCGGTACGGTCGTCGCGGATGCGGCCGCGGAGGGTGAATAGCATGGCAGAGCCCGCCTGGGCCTTCGGACAAGCGCTGCGGATGGCATTGTAAAAGCTGATGTCCTGCTCGCCGGTAGCCATAGTATATAGGGCATCGCCCCGTAGGAAGTGCGCACAAGCCCAGGTGCTCAGCGTGTCGGCAGGTGCCGGGGCGCATTCCGGATTCTGATTCTGCGCACAGTGGTAGTAGCGCACGCCGGCATTGTAGTATCGCATGGCCGTATTGCGATATAAAGGCATGGTGTCCGCCGGTGGATTGACAGCCCGCGCCACGCGGCCGGCTTCACCAAGGAGGCTG
The DNA here is from genome assembly GCA_964439115.1 of uncultured Saprospiraceae bacterium. Taxonomy (GTDB): domain Bacteria; phylum Bacteroidota; class Bacteroidia; order Chitinophagales; family Saprospiraceae; genus UBA2329. Next base: position 4,722 of record CAYTNI010000214.1, on the reverse strand, counting down.
TCCACCCGCTGATAGGCGCGAGCCTCTATGGCATCGGCACAAAGGTACTCCAGGTAGAGCAGCCGCGCATCGGCGTCCGCTAAGCACAGCAAATCATCCTTGTAGCGAACGGCTTCACCAGCGCATATCGGGCTGGGGCGAGTCACCAGGGAAATGCCGATGGCTACAAACAATGCGATAGGAATCATATACATATAGCTGCGCAGGCCTAAGCGGTAGGGCCGATGGCGGAAGATGTATTTTTTCCAGGTGTCGTTCACAATAAGGTCTAAGGGGGTAGGTGCCCGCTCCAGGAGTTTGAAACTCACAAAGTCGGGCTGCTTACCGGCAGCAAGGAAGCGCTCAAATTCCGCCTCGAGTTCGCGCCGCCGTGCCGCATCGGGCTGGAGAATCAGCTCGTTGAGGATGACGTTCATGCGGTAGTCATCCCAGGCGAGGGAGTCCCGGGGCGGTGCCGGCGCCTGGCGCAGCAGCGCATCAATGGCCTGGCGCACAGGGATTTCCAGGCCTTGCTCGGCGAGGTACTCGATGAGCGTGAGCCGTGCCCCTTCGGGTATTGCACCCTGCACGAACCACGGCAGTTGGTTCAGTTGCCGGATGTTGCCTTCACTCAGCAGGTTGACCCCCGCCGTTTCGGAGATGAAGCGCCCCAGGTAGAGGGTGAGGTGCCAGTTGAGCTCGGGATATACGGCGCAGGCGGCTATCCACTGGATCAGGGGTTCCGAAAACTGATTGCGGCGCAGACTGCTCAACAGGCTGCCCCTGAATTCGAAGGATGCGCCCCGCGTATCGCCGGCGCGGTTCAGGATATCCTGGATGGGGAGCTGCTCGCGGCTTTCGAACTGCTCTAAGGCCAGGTCGAGCCCCTGGATGGATGCCGGCGCCAGGGCAAAGAGGCTGCCGAGCACCTGCTCGCGGCGGCCCCAGGCGCCATTGGGCTTGGGCAGCAACAGGGCGCGGCGACGCCAGCCCTTGAAGATGGATGTCCAGTTGGCCAGCTTGCCATCTTTGGCAGACAGGAGGCGCTCCCCTTCGCCGACGAGCAGCAGGCGGGCATCGCCGTGCCGATGCAGCAATTCGCTGAGCACCTGCCCTTCCGGATGGGCCTCATTAAAGCAGACGCGCGGGTCGCCCCGGAAAAAATACCGCTCCACGGGCACTTCCACCCGACGTAGCTCCTGGTACAGGGCATCAAACATCATTGCCCGATGGTCGTTGATATCGAAGCGGTCAATGAGCAGCAGGTATTCGGGGGGTCTGGTTTGTGCCCGAAAGATCAATTCCGGCCGACCAGCCTGTCGGGCACTGGCCTTCACGGATGCTTTCAGGTCCATCCGATGTACGTCGGCGGCTTCGCGTTGGCGGAATCTGTTCAGCAACAGCACGAAGGAGTCTTCAAAAGCGATGGGCGGGATATCCCCGGTGTCAATCTGCCAGATATACGGCGGCTGGTCGCGGCGTTCTATTTCGGCAACGAATTTGGCGCGCCGGCGTTCTAACCATACGGCAAATGCCCAGATGGCCAGGACGAGCAGCAGCCAGGCCACCATTTTGATGAGCCAGTGATAGCGGACATAAAAATCGCTTTTCCCTTTCTCCTCGGGGTCAATGGCGATGTCTTTAATATTTCGGGGGAAAGGCAGTGGCAGTTCGGCGAGTGAAGTGGGATCTGTCTGCCTTTCGAGGATATCTGCTACGAAATAGATGGTGTCCGTGCGGTCGGGATATAGGGCTTCCACGCAGAGGCTGTCGGCGGAGCCGGGCGGGGCGTCAGCCGGTGCCGAGTAGCTCAGTGTGGCGGTGATATCTATGGAAAACCGTGCGCCGAGGGCTGTTTCGCCGCTTGTGCGCCCGTCGCAGGTTTTGCAGTCGGGCACAGGGCCGGCCTCGGCGATGCTGCGCTGTAGGGTTTCCCCCTGTACGACGGGGAAGCGCTCCGTTCGGGTGCTGGAAGAAGGCGTCTGTGTTACCTCTCCTCCTACGAGCCATTCTTTGGCAAAAAAGCTGAGCAGGGCCAGGGGAAGGAGGGCGGCTAAGTACCGGAGGCGCGGCTTTTGCCGGGGGATGAGCTTCCATCCCGCGAAAGCGGCAATGGCTAAAATGCCGGCAAGGGCGGGCCAGGTGTATGGTATTTTCAGGTCGAAGATGAAGCCTGCCAGGGCGCTGAGCAAGAGCAGCAGGGTGAGGAAATATTGCCGCGGGCGCTTTTCGGGCTTGTCGGGGTTGGTTTGGTTTCTGGCGGCCTGTTTGCGGGTAGTTTCTGCCTTGATTAGTCCGTCAAGCAGGGTATAAAAATGCTGCTGTGTTTCGGGGTTGGTGGCGAACAGCGGGGCGAGCAGGGTGCGGAGTGCTTCGTGTGGGGTATCTTCGGGCAGTTGCCGGAGCAGCGTTTCCAGTTGCATGAGCTTCCCCGGGCCGAGGGGGTAGCCCTCCGCATGCAAGGCATTGAGCAGACTGGCGATGATGCTCCTGCGTGCGGTGATTAATTGCTCCGTACCTGGTTCGCGTGCTATGGGCATATATGGTTTGTCATTGTCAGGAAAAACGCTCCATCAGCTTTGGCGTTATGCTGAGGCATTTACCAGGGTGTTCAGGTCTTCCTTGGTTTTTGCCAGGATGGAGTAGGAGGTGTTCAGCCATTCGCGTTCCTGGTCTTCGAGGAGTACCACGTCGTGCAGTTTTTCTGCGGGGAATTGGGTGTCGGAGAGCCAGCCGGTCCACTGGAGGAGTTCGGCGGTAGCCGGTTTTTTGTTCAGATTGAGTTTGGCATTGGTTCGAAGGCGGTAAAAGTAGGCGATAGCTGCCTTGAGCCCTTCGTCGGAGAGCCCTGGCACTTTTTTTCTGACAATGGCTGTCATTTCTTCGGCTTTGGGGAATTCGATATGGAAATAAATGACGCGTCGCAGGAAAGCGTCGGGCAGGTTTTTCTCGGAATTGCTGGTCATGATGATGACGGGGCGGTAAGCCGGTTCGGAATAGAACCACTTATCAATTTCGGCCACGTAAAACCGCAGTTTATCGAGGGCATCGAGCACGTCGTTGGGCAGGTCGCGGGGAGCTTTGTCAATTTCATCAATGAGTACCACGCGCCGTTGTTTCAGTCGGATGGCTTCTCCGAGGCCGCGGTAGTTGATGAAGCGTTCTTCGAGTTGCTCCGGCGAGAGGATTTCCTTGTGGTTTTGGCTGTACTGAAAATGGCGGAGGGCGTCGTACTGGTAGAACAGGTCGGTAGCGGCGGAGGTAGTTTGCGCGTTAAAGACGAGGGTTTCGCCGAGGTTGAAGAACCAGGCCAGGTGGTCGGCCAGTTGAGTTTTGCCGGAGCCAGGTTCGCCGGTGAGGAGGAGGGGCAGGCCCAGTCTGAGTGCCACATTGACGGCATCGGCCAGTGCTGGCGAGGGTTGGTATAAGGTTGGGTCGTTCAGGCGCGGGTTAGGGGCGAAGTTGGGCAGTGTCTGCCGTGCCTGTTGCGGTTGGTCGAGGTATTCCAGCCTTTTTTCTAGCGAATAATAAGCCATAAGCGGATTATTGATGATGGATTTGATATACGATTTCCTGAAAGTGTTCAATGGGCTCCATGTTGAATTTCTTTTCTTTTTCGAACAATTTCTTTTCCTCTTCCGTGCTCAGGTTGGAGGCCATTCGCTCGATGATTTTGTTTTTCAGATTTTGGGGCACATTGCCGAGGCCCTCCAGCCAGGTTTCGATTTCACCTTTTAGTACGGGCTCCAGGTTATCAATCAGGGTGGTGTCGGAACCCCACTTGGCCACTAAATTTTTTACCTCTTCCCGGAACTTTTTGTCCTTTGTGGTCATGGCCTGATCCTGGTGGGAATTTTTAATGGTGAAGAGGAAGAAAAACAAAAAAGTGGGTACATTCTCATCGGTTTCCCGGAAGGTTTGCATGATCCACTCCAGGTAGTGGGGAGTAGTATCTTCATTCCATTGGCTGGCGGTGATTTTAAAGGCGGTAGCGACGTAGGCGTAAGGCATTTTGGGCAGTCCGCTGCGGAGGTAGTCTTCGAAGCTGTCGTTGTTGTTGCCCAGATGGAAGCGCTGGGCGAAGTATTTTTTGAATTTATCCTGGCAGCCTTCGAGGCCCCAAAAATCATCGTAAGGGAGGGGTTCGGTGAGGAAGCGCTCGTTTTTGCTGCGGCGGTAATCCATGGTTTCGTGGGTTTCCAGGCGATCCTGTAATTGTAGGACGATGCGCTCTGCGAAGCTTTCCGGTTGTTGGGTTGGGCAGGCCAGCAGGAAATAAAACTGGAAGTTCTTTTTTGAGCTTCTGTTAACGGCAAAGGCCTTTCGGAATGTCTTTACGGGGTCCTGGCGGTTGCAATCCACGCGTTTTATTGGGGTGATGGGGGTGGTTACATCAAGTTCTTTGACAAGGTCATTCAGAGGGTCGGTTAGTTTAATGCCGTTTCCGAGGTCCTTGGCGGCCAGTTGGCGGATTAACTGACTGAGGGCGTTGGTGACTTTGTTATATTCTAGATTGGCATTTTCACGGCTGATGATGCCGTTCAAATCGTCGTTTAAGGTGCGATTGTAGCTGGCGCTTTGCTGGATTAAATTCAAAGCGGCATCGCTGTCGGGATGGAGTGCGTCGGAGAGCAATTCAAAAAACTCCTCGAGCTTATTGGTGGCGATAAGTTGCTGGCATTGTTTTTTCAGTTCGTTCAATGACATGACAGTACGCGGTTATTCTTAAAGTATGGTTTTTGG
>CAYTNI010000213.1:0-5828 GCA_964439115.1 uncultured Saprospiraceae bacterium | reverse complement strand
TCTGTTCGTCGCTTTGGTCGCTCTTAAAATCGTTTGGCACACCACAGTATTTGTCTATGTGACGCGCAATTTGATTCAAAGTTTAATCAGGGGACAAAAAAACAACGCCGGGGTGCTAACATCACCCCGGCGCTGCCACAGGAAATAAGATTTGGAGCGCGACTCACGCGCAGAAAAATGTGTTGAGTTATGAAATCAATATTTGATATACATTACTTCCTTGACGGCACGTACAATTTTGCCTGCATTGGGTAAGTACTCATCAACCAGCGTTGGTGCATAACCAAGTGAGGTGTCAGCCGCATTTATTCGTGTTACAGGTGCATCGAGATAGTCGAATGCGTGTTTTTGCACCACATAAGCTACTTCAGCCGAAACACCCGCGAAGGGCCAGGATTCATCAATCACCACAAGGCGATTGGTTTTTTTCACCGACTCAAGGATGGTGCGAACATCCAGCGGCCGGATGGTGCGCAAATCAATTACCTCTGCAGAGATACCTTCCTTTGCCAGTATATCAGCCGCCTCGAGGGTTGGCAACATCATTTTATTGAAGGAAACCAAGGTAACATCTGTTCCCAGACGGCGTACTGCGGCAAGTCCGATGGGAACCAGATACTCTCCATCGGGCACCTCTCCGGTATGACCGTATAGCATTTCTGACTCCATCATACAGACCGGGTCGTTATCGCGAATGGCGGACTTCAGCAGGCCCTTGGCGTCAGCCGGGTCCACACATGAAATCACTTTCAATCCGGGTACGTTAGCCATCCAGCTTTCAAAAGTCTGAGAGTGTTGCTGCGCCAATTGACCGGCAGAGCCGGAGGGCCCACGGAATACAATAGGGCACTTGAACTGACCCGCAGATTGGGAAAGGGTTTTGGCAGCATTGTTCACAATCTGGTCAAATGCCAGTACGGCAAAGTTCCAGGTCATAAACTCAATAATTGGCCGGAGGCCGTTCATGGCCGCCCCCACGCCTATGCCCGCAAACCCAAGTTCCGCAATAGGGGTGTCAATGACGCGTTTGGCGCCAAATTCCTCCAGCATACCTTTACTCACCTTGTAGGCGCCGTTGTATTCGGCAACTTCTTCGCCCATAAGGAAGACCGTTTCATCGCGCTGCATTTCTTCGGTCATCGCTTCGCGCAAAGCATCTCTGAGTGCTAATGTTCTGCTCATAATGCCAAATTAACTTTTGGATGGTTCATTTGTTCTTAAAAAGCGCCGCAAAGGTAGGCTTTTTTGGCATGAATGCACGGTTTATTTGATTGTTAAAATAAATCGTCTGAACTTTGCGTTTCGTTTCAAGTTAGATTATAAAAAGGTATTGTCCATGAAAACCAAAATCTTCCGCAGCATCGTCCTGCTCGCCGCCCTGTCCCTCACAGCGCTTTCCTTCTCCTCCTGCAACAGAGGGTATGGCTGCCCCACCAACTTTTCCATCCGCGCTGCCGCAGGTGTCGCAATTTCTGTACTCGCAGACGACATAGAGGAGTAAACAAGGCTTGTGGTGTCATGAACTGGAATGTGCTAGAGAAAATCGGTGATGTTGAGGAGTTGGCGAATCGTTCCCAACAAATCCCCTGTGTCATTTTCAAACACAGCATTCGGTGCAATATTAGCCACATTGCCAAAAATCGCCTGGAAACCAAGTGGGATTTTTCTGAAGTAGAGATCGAGCCTTTTTTTCTCGACCTTATTCAGTATCGCCCTGTATCTAATTTTATCGCGGAACATTTCGCTGTGCATCATGAATCTCCGCAGATATTGCTGATACACCAAGGTGAATGTATTTACGAATCTTCACATCTGGACATCACCGTGGATGAACTTCGGGAAAATCTGCCCGCCGCTACCCCGTGATGTCCGCTTATTTTCCTCTTGTTCCATGGAGGATTTTTGCATTATAGAAACACAGGACGGCTCCCATACCGTCGTTTCCCCGCAGTTCGGAGTGACCTATCATTCCCGCTATGGTGCGCTTAGGGAATCCCGCCACGTGTTTATCGAGGCAGGGCTCGCTATGAAAATTCGCCCCCAAAAATCCATCGCTGTCCTGGAGCTCGGCTTCGGATCAGGCCTGAATGCATTGCTTACCGCTCTGGAAGCAGAGCGCAATCAGTGCAATATATACTATGAGACCATAGAGGCATATCCTATGGACGAGGCTCATGCTGCGGCACTCAATTATCCCGACCAACTTGGCATGCCGGAGCGCAAAGCCCTACTCGTGGCCATGCACCGCGCACCTTTTGGCCAATCCCTGGAAATTTCTCCTTACTTTTGCTTTAAGAAGATTCACGCGCAGTTCGAAGAGCTTAAGTACTCTCCGCAGTTTGATGTGGTTTTCTTCGATGCTTTCGCACCGGAAACCCAACCCGAACTATGGACAGAGGAAACCCTGGGAATTATGTTCGACGCCTTACTGCCCGGAGGAATCCTCGTTACCTATTGTGCTAAAGGCGCCGTAAAGAGAACGCTGAGGGCACTGGGCTTTGAAATCGAGTCTATTCCCGGGCCTCCGGGCAAGCGTGAAATGACGAGAGCAAAAAAAATCTGAATCATGCGCGTATTTCAGGGATTTCCAAACATACAGTGATGAAGGTAATTACGTTGCGAAATGTGAATAAAATCTATAACCCGGATAAAATACCCGTCGAGGCACTCCGGGATGTAAATCTGGAAATCGAACAAGGCGAGTTTACCGCTATTGTAGGCCCCTCTGGCTCAGGAAAAACGACGCTGCTCAATATCATCGGAGGATTGGACAGACCAACCAAAGGCGATGTCGAGGTGGGAGGTCATGCCATCGCTACATTCACAGACAACCAACTTATTGATTTTCGTAAAAACCATATCGGGTTCGTATTCCAGGCCTATAACCTCATCCCCGTACTCACTGCAAAAGAGAATGTCGAATTCGTCATGCTCCTGCAAAACCGATCTAAGGCAGAATGTGAAAAACGCGCTTTGGCCTTGCTGCAAGAGGTCGGGCTGGAAGATAAAATCCACAAAAGACCTTCAGAACTCTCCGGGGGGCAGCAGCAGAGAGTTGCCGTTGCCCGCGCACTTGCTTCGGCCCCTGACTTTATCCTCGCCGATGAACCTACTGCCAATCTGGACTCGAGGTCAGCGCAAAACCTGTTGGATATCATGGCCAGACTTAACGAGCGTGAACAGATCACCTTCCTGTTTTCTACACATGACCAACGGGTTATCGAACGCGCCAGGCGAGTCATTACACTGGTAGATGGGCGTATCGCTTCCGATGTCGCTCAATGAACCTCTCAAGGGCACCAAAAAACGTCCCCGCCATGAAATATGCGGCCAGTATCTTTGGGTTTTTCCTCGCCACCGCGTTGTCAGCGCAGTCCGTAGAAGAATCCTTACCTGAGGCCTCACCTTCTAAACTGGAAATAGGCGGGTATCTCAAAAACCTCCAAACCCTCCTCTTTTTTAATGACGCATATCCCCAATTGCCCAGCGGCAACGCGGTAGATACCTTTTTGCAGGATAATTTGGTACATCATCGCCTGAACATGAAATGGTTTCCCCACGAAAAACTGACCGTCCGGGCAGAGCTTCGCACCCGGCTTTTTTTTGGAGACCTGGTGCGCGGGAACCCGCAATACGCACAAGCGGTGGATGATGCAAACAACGATTATGTGGACTTATCCGCTGTGCTTCTCAACCGGAATGGGTTTGTATTGCACACCATGCTCGATCGCTTTTATGCAGAATATACATCAGAGGCCTGGGAAATCAGCCTGGGCCGTCAGCGCATCAACTGGGGAATAGGCACCGTCTGGAATCCAAATGATATTTTTAATGCCTTTAGCTTTACGGATTTTGATTACGAAGAACGCCCCGGTAGCGATGCTCTCCGAATAAAATATTACACGGGGTTTGCTTCGAGTGTGGAATTTGCTGCCAAGGCTTTTAATCACTGGAGAGAGGCCGTGGCTGCCGGTCTTTGGAAATTTAATTACCAACAATACGACGTACAACTTTTGGCCGGCATTGCAGAAGGCGAGGGGGTTCTGGGCGTCGGCTGGGCCGGTAATCTGAAAACGGCAGGATTCAAAGGAGAAGCCTCCTGGTTTTTTCCCATGGAGGGTGCTTCCCGACAAAGCCTTAACGCCACTCTCGGAGTAGATTATTCTTTCGCAACGGGCGTTTTTCTACAGACCGGATACTTGTACAACAGCAACGGAAGCACCGATGCCGGCAACATCTTTGGCTTTACATTGTCAGCGCGCAACCTCTATCCGTATCGCCATGCCCTGTTTTCCTCCGTTGCCTATCCGTTCAATCCGCTATTACAAGGAAGCCTGGCAATTATTTACAGCCCTGTGCAATCTCACGCCTTATTCGTCAACCCGCTATTGAGCTATTCCATCAGCGAAAACTGGGGCCTGGATTTTGTCGGGCAGGTGGCATTCAATCGCATGGCCGGGACACGATTTTCCGCACCCATTCAGGCTGTTTTTTTTAGAATGAAATGGAGTTATTAGTTTTATAATGAGCAATATTTAAATGTAAAAAATTAAAATATGTATCCCGATCTTTCATACGTTTTTCACGATTTTCTGGGCACTGCGGCCGACAACTGGACATCGATTTTCAAAGTATATGGGTTGTTTCTGGTGCTTGCAGTACTGGGCGCCGCGCGAATATTTTATGTCGAGCTGCGTCGAAAAGGCAGGGAGGGAATATTCCGGCCATTATTGGAAACTATTCAGGAGGATGGGCCAGCCTCGGCAATAGATGTGGCAGGATCTGTTTTGTGGGGTTTTTTTCTAGGTTTTAAAATACCGCATATTATCATATATTTTGCGGATTTTCAGCGCAATGCAGCCGCAGTGCTCCTTTCCTGGGAAGGTGTGTGGTGGGCTGGCATTTTGGCTGGGCTGGGCTATGGGTTTTACACATGGCATGCTCGTCGAAACGTGGAATTGACCGTTCGGACGGCGGAGATTTTTCCGCATGACCGAATTGGAGAGATTACCATGATTGCAGCTGTGGCGGGTGTAATTGGTGCAAAAGTGTTTTCCATCCTGGAGGATCCTTCCCATTTCTTTCGCAATCCGGCAGGGGCCATTTTTTCAGGAGCCGGGCTTACGATTTATGGAGGACTAATATTCGGGTTTTGGGCTGTGGCGTATTATTTGCGGAAAAAGCAAATTCCTCTTTTGCCTGCGATGGATGCCGTAGCTCCTGCTTTGTTGGTGGCTTACGGCATTGGCCGCCTTGGATGTCATTTTTCGGGAGATGGAGACTGGGGGATTCCTTCCGGCCTCGTGCCGGAATGGTGGTTTTTACCCGACTGGTTGTGGGGGCAGGACTATTCGCGGAATATTATCCAAAGTGGGGTGTTGATGGAAAATTGTGCAGGGCGCTACTGCCGGCAGTTGGAAGCAACCGTATTTCCCACTTCAGTATATGAAGCGGGTGCCGCTTTTGTATTGGCTGCCATATTATGGGTTTTGCGACGGCGGATAAAAACGCCAGGGGTGCTATTTTTTATTTATCTGATTTTTAATGGCTTGGAGCGGTTCTCTATTGAAAAAATCCGTGTGAACGAACGATATGAATGGCTTGGATGGTCTTTTACACAGGCAGAGATGATTGCCATGGCCCTTTTTGTAGCCGGCTTTGTAGGTGTATGGTGGCTTACCCGAAAAGGGAGAGGGAGTGTGGTATCGCCTTAAATCTGACAGAGCAACGGGCAACCTACATGGGATTTTGCCATTCAATTACTGTGGATGTCCAGGGCTTCCCGGCATGTTTTTGCAAAAACGATGGGGGTATGGATAAATAAATGA
>CAYTNI010000212.1:0-5842 GCA_964439115.1 uncultured Saprospiraceae bacterium | reverse complement strand
GGCAATCCCCGTGCCAATTCAGAAAGGCGCAATTTTTGGCGTACGGCGAGTGTCAATTTGACAGCTTTCTAAAAAAGACACAGCCAACCGGCAGTGCGGGTTGGCTGTGTTTATCCTGTGTACTCCTTTGTCGGAGTATTATTCTTCTACGTCGGAGCGTACCTCTTCCATGCCGGTTTGCCGGATGACGAGGCCCTGGCCATCTTCCTGAAGGTTGGCCTCCAGATGGGTGCCTTCCTGCAGGTTTTCATTGAGAATGAATTCGGCGAGGGGGTCTTCAATGTATTTCTGGATGGCCCGGTGCAGTGGTCTTGCCCCGAACTGGGGGTCAAAGCCGCGCTCGGCCACGAATTTTCTGGCTTCCTCGCTGAGGGTAATAGTGAAACCCATACCCTTGAGGCGCTTGTAGAGGTCCTGCAGAGAAATGTCAATAATATGCAGAATTTCATCCTGACCGAGGCTGTTGAAGATGATGACATCGTCAATGCGGTTGAGGAATTCAGGCGAGAAAGTGCGTTTGAGTGCATTTTGAATGACGCTGCGCGAGTGCTCCTCGGCGGCTTCCTGCTTGGATTTGGTAGAGAAACCCACGCCCTGGCCGAAGTCCTTCAACTGGCGAACGCCGATGTTGGAGGTCATGATGATGATGGTATTTTTAAAATCTACCTTTCTGCCGAGTCCATCGGTGAGCTGGCCGTCATCGAGTACCTGGAGGAGAATGTTATATACATCCGGGTGTGCCTTTTCAATTTCGTCGAGCAACACCACGGAATAGGGCTTCCTGCGCACCTTTTCCGTCAGTTGACCGCCTTCTTCGTAGCCCACATATCCCGGAGGAGCGCCAATAAGGCGACTCACGGTAAATTTCTCCATGTATTCACTCATGTCAATGCGGATGAGTGCATCTTCGGTATCGAAGAGATATCTGGCAAGGGCTTTGGCCATTTCGGTTTTGCCGACGCCGGTAGGGCCCAGGAAGATGAAAGAGCCAATAGGGCGGGTGGGATCTTTCAGGCCTACGCGATTGCGCTGGATGGCTTTTACCACCTTGGCGATGGCTTCATTCTGGCCGATAATCATACCCTGCATGTCCTGACCCATGCCTACGAGTTTCTTGCTTTCGCTTTGCGCTACCCGCTTGACCGGTATGCCGGTGATCATGGACACGACCTCTGCAATATCTTCTTCCGTGACGGGATAGCGGCGTGTTTTGGCCTCTTCCTCCCATTGCACCTTGGCAAATTCGAGCTGGCGCGCCATTTTGGACTCCTTGTCGCGAAGGTCAGCAGCTTTTTCGTACTGCTGGTTTTTTACGGCGCTGTTTTTCTGCTCCTTGACCTCTTCAATCGCTTTTTCGAGCTCTTCGATATGCTTGGGCACGTGAATGTTCTTGAGGTGCACGCGGGCGCCCACTTCGTCGAGCACGTCAATGGCCTTGTCCGGCAGGAAGCGGTCGGTAATATACCGGTCGCTGAAGCGGACGCAGGCGGCGATGGCCTCATCAGAGAAGCTCACGTTGTGGAACTCCTCGTATTTCGGTTTGATGTTGTGCAGGATGTGTACGGCCTCCTCCGGAGAGGGTGGTTCTACCAGCACCTTTTGGAAGCGTCGGTCCAGGGCGCCGTCTTTTTCGATATACTGGCGATACTCGTCGAGGGTAGAGGCGCCGATGCACTGCAACTCGCCGCGGGAGAGCGCCGGTTTGAAGATGTTGGAAGCGTCGAGGGAGCCCGTAGCGCCGCCGGCACCTACGATGGTGTGTATTTCATCAATGAAAAGAATGACGTCGCGGGATTTTACGAGTTCGTTCTTGATGGCTTTCATGCGTTCCTCGAACTGGCCGCGGTATTTGGTGCCGGCCACGAGGGCGGCCATGTCCAGCATGACGATGCGCTTGTTGAAGAGGGTGCGCGATACTTTGCGTTGCACGATGCGCATGGCGAGGCCTTCGACGATGGCGGTTTTGCCGACGCCGGGTTCACCGATGAGGATCGGGTTGTTTTTCTTGCGGCGCGAGAGGATTTGGGAGACCCGCTCGATTTCGTTTTCGCGACCGATGATAGGGTCGAGCTTGTCTTCTTCGGCGAGTTTGGTGACGTCGCGGCCGAAATTGTCGAGCACGGGCGTCCTGGATTTGGTATTGCCGGTGCGGCGTTGCTGGTAGCGGGACTGGTTTTCCTCGTCGTCGTAGGGGTCTTCCTGTTCGTTGGGCGCCTGAGCGAAGGGCTCCATGAAGTTGCCGGAGCTGAAATCCTGTTCCTGGCGTGCGTATTCCAGTTCAGCCTTGTACATATCGTAGTCAATGTCAAATTGCTGAAGTATGCGGGAAGCGGGAAAGTCCTGATGCTTAAGAATGGAAAGCATGAGGTGTTCGGGGGCAATTTCCTCGCAGTTGAGGGCTTTGGCCTCGAGTAGCGTCACTTTCAGCACGCGCTCCGCATGCTTGTTGAGGGGGAGTGTACCCACGTTCAGCAGGGTTGGGGAGGCTGGAATTTGCTGGATAGACTCCCTGATCTTGAAACGCAGTTCGTCGCTGTCCACCTCTAAGGATTCCAGCACTTTGACGGCCAGGCTTTCCTTGTCTTCGATGATGCTCAATAACAGGTGCTCAGTGCCGATAAAATCATGACCGAGCCTGAGCGCTGCCTGCCGGCTTCGGGCAATGATTTGTTTTACTTTGGGAGAGAACTTTTGGTTATTCATAGAAAAAAGTTACTGCGTTTATGCCATAAAGCGGAAAAAGTATTCCTCCACGGTTAGGCCATGCAAATTTTATCTTTTTTGGCGAAACTTCCTGCACAATACAGAAAAAATGATGCCGTTTTTTCAATCATGATGGATAAACAGTTTCAAGGCAGGTCAGGTTTAACGCACCCACATCCTTTGAATTGTACAATCCGTCGGTTTCTTTTGCCGTTTTGCCGTTTATACTTACCTTTGCGGCTGCGTTTGAAATTCAGACAATATGAAGTACACCATTGACAAACAGGATCGTTACACCGTCTTCCAACTGGATGAGGTGAAGCTCGATTCACTCATTGCCCCGCAACTGAAATCAGAATTCGTCATCCTCTCCAACGAAGGGGTGAATAATTTGATTTTTGACCTCTCCAAAGTGGAATTTGTAGATTCCTCCGGATTGAGTGCCATTTTGACAGGAGACCGCCTCTGGAAGCGACTCGGTACGTTTATTTTGACAGGCGTGGATCATCCCGAAGTCAAAAAACTGATTGAAATTTCCAAACTGGAATCCATCCTCACCATCATACCTACGCTGGAAGAGGCCATTGATTACGCTTTCATGGAAGAACTGGAGCGGGAGTTGGACACCGAGGGCGAGGACTGATTTACTTGCCCTTCACCCGTCCGGGGTTTTCTGCAATAAAACTGCCCCAGTCGTTGCGGGAGGTCTTCCCTCCTAATCCTGTATTTCTGGAGGTATAATAATGGCACACCGCTGCGGCCAACGCATCGGTCGAGTCCAATATCTGGTCCTGAAGATTGACACTGAGGGTTGACGAAAGCATAGCCGCCACCTGTTCTTTGGAGGCATTGCCGTTGCCTGTTACGGCTTGCTTGATCTTTTTGGGTGAATATTCTACGATAGGCACCCCCTTGGTGATGGCTGCCGCAATGGCTACGCCCTGGGCGCGGCCCAGTTTGAGCATGGATTGAACATTTTTTCCAAAAAACGGTGCCTCGATGGCCATCTCCTTTGGCTTATACTCCCCGATAATTTTTTGCAGTTGCACCAGGATGCGCTCCAATCGGTAGGGGTGCTCCTCCGAACTGTGGAAGTGCATGACGCCGAGGTGCAGCACATTCAGCGCCTTGCCATGCACTTCGAGGATGGCGAAGCCGAGCACGCTGGTGCCGGGGTCCACGCCGAGGATGCGATAGGTCTCGGTTTCCGGTTTCAAATGTGTATCATTGTGGCGAAAATGCCTGTTTTGGGTGCAAATGAAAGCAAATATAACTAAAATCCGCTTTTCCCTGCCGGTAAAACTGCTGATTACTGCGGCTTTGCTCCTCGCTTTGGGTCGGCATTTTTTTAATGACGGCGATGGCACCTACCGCAGCCTGTTTTTCGATTCCTCCAGGTGGCGCATATTTTGGCATCTGCCGGCTTTGGCTCTGGCGCTGGTGCCGCTGAACTGGGTGCTGGAAACCCTCAAATGGCAACAGTTTATGTCGGTTTTCCAACCCATCGGTTTTCGAAAGGGCCTGGAGGGAGTGCTTGCCGGGGTATCGGTGTCGCTGTTCACGCCGAATCGGGTGGGGGAGTACGCCGGGCGAATGTTGGTGCTGGAGCGGAACGCCACAGCAGGGGCGATAGCCTCTACTTTGCTGGGAAGCTACTGCCAGTGGGTGGTACTGTGGGTTTTCGGCAGCATCGGCATTTTTGTATGGACAGAAGGCTCCATGCACGAAGCCACCTGGATGCGCGCGCCGCTTCTGACTTTTGCTTTGGTTTTGGCCGCTGTTGCGGTGTTTTTGCTGTGGCGGCCTGGTCGGGTACTTCCACTGTTGTGGATTTTGCGGCCCTCCCGGTTTCGGCGGATGCTCTTCAGGGCGCTGCTGCCGCTGCGGCATTTCCGGGGATGGATTGCCCTGCATGCGCTGGGTTTGGCCGCCCTGCGCTATGGGGTTTATGGCACGCAGTATTTTTTGTTGTTAAGATATGTGGGCGTCGGCGTGCCGGTGCAGGAGGCGGCGGCGGGGATTGCGGTGTTGTTCCTGGCGCAGACCGGGGTGCCGTTGCCGCCCTTTGCGGCCCTGCTGGCGCGGGGCGAGCTGGCCTTGCTGGTGTGGAGTCCTTACCATGCCGGGCCGGCGCAGGTGCTGGCTGCCACTTACGGGTTGTTTACACTAAACCTGTTGCTGCCGGCGTTATGGGGAGGATGGGTCATCTGGCAGAGCCGATGGCTTGAAAAAACGGTGTCGTAATGCAAACCACAATCAGATTTACCCCGATTCCTTTGCGCCTGCTGTTTCTTTGGATTGGGCTACCTTCCTTTATTTTTTCAGGTGAGGGCATCGCCCAGGACAATGGTGTGAGAAGTAATGGCAATGGCAATTGTTCCACACGCAACATGGCTTTTACTACCGGCGAGGAGTTGACGTACAAGGTCTATTACAACTGGAATTTCGTCTGGTTGTCGGCGGGGGAGGTGACTTTCAGGGTGGAGGAATCCAATGGGGAGTACCATCTTTCCGCGCACGGCAGCACTTATAAATCCTACGATTGGTTTTTCAAGGTACGCGACAAGTACGATACCTGGGTGGACAAGAAGACCTTGTTGCCGCGAGTCTCCATTCGGGATGTGGCGGAGGGGAAGTACCGGCTGTATGACGAGGTGACGTTTGACCGGGCTGGTATGAAGGCGAACTCTCTGCGGGGCAAGAGCAAGGCGGTGGCCACCACCACGGCTTATGATATTCAGGCTTGTGTGCATGATATTTTGTCGGTGTTGTACTATGCCCGCAACATCAACTATGCGGCGATGCAACCCGGCAAGGATTTTCCGGTGAGTATATTTATGGACAAAGAACAGTGGAACCTCAGCGTGACTTATCTGGGCCGCGAGGCTGATACGCACATCCGGCATCTGGGCAATTTCAGGACGGTGAAGTTTAGTCCGCAGGTCATTGAGGGTTATGTATTCAAGAAGGATTCGCGGCTGGTGGTATGGACTACAGATGATGATAACCGGATGCCGCTCATGATTGAGTCGCCGATATCGGTAGGCTCGGTGAAGGTGATATTGGATCGGTACAAGGGTTTGCGGTACCCGGTGAGTGCCAGGATTAATTCGGCGGAATAACCGTAGGGGCGCAATGC
>CAYTNI010000211.1:0-5851 GCA_964439115.1 uncultured Saprospiraceae bacterium | reverse complement strand
CGCGGATACTTTTACCCCGGTTTCCGAAAGTACGCCTTAGGAATTGGTTGCATCAGCTTTTGCACAGGCAGCCTGCCTGGGGATCCTTTGAAAACCCTGATTTTGGGAATGCCTTTAGGGCGGGAATTGTCCCTAGTATTACGCACAGCAATTATTACCAGGATAAAACATTTAAACATCAAAATGCAACAGAAATCCATCATTTTCTCCATCCATTGTGCAGTTTTCATGCTGCTTCTCGGCTTATCTATCCCATTATCGGCACAAACGGCCATCGGCGGCTTAGTGGCTGACCAATCTGCGATGCTGGATTTACAGAGTACTTCGAAAGGCGTTTTATTGCCACGTATTTCAAACCCGGCTGACATCAGCAACCCGGCTACCGGACTGATGATTTTCAACACCAATACCAATTGCCTGGAAATCAACCCCGGTACTCCTGGCACACCCAATTGGCAATCCATAAAGTGCGGCTTTGTCTGCGGCGCTTATCTGGCATCAGGGGAATGGAAGCGCTTTATGTGCCACAACCTCGGCTCTGCCAACTACTCCGCCGATCCCTTCACGCCAAGCTGGGAAATCATAGGAGGATACTGGCAATGGGGGATACAGGAACAGGCAGCCCCTGGTCCGACAGGAACTGGTGGCAGTACACCCAATGACGGACTTCCAGGTACATGGACCCCAGCGGGAGGCACATGGAATACCACGCCTGCACCGGATGGTTCCTGGACGGATTCCCCTGGTACCATGCCTAACAACCCATGTCCTGCCGGCTATAGGATACCTACGAAGGAGCAATGGCAGGGTATGTTTAACAATACTGCTCAAAACCCACAAACTGACGAGGGTAGTCCCTGGTCTGTCAATCCTACCAACTAACCGGTAAATTTCTAGGCCCTGCACTTTTCCTGCCCACAGCAGGACTTCGTAGAAACAGTAATGGTACGCTGGGCGATTGGGGCGAATACGGTTACTATTGGAGCAGTACATTGTCTGGAACAGAAAGAGCCTTCTACCTCTACCTGGACAATTCTGAATTTGACATCCTCGATATTTCCCGCATAACCAGACTATCCGTGCGGTGTATGGAGGAATAATTTGTTCCATAAACTCGTGAGGTAATATTAACATCTTCAATAACCTGACAACATTAGGGTATTTTATTTAAATGACTTTCCGGTGAGTAATTCAAAACGCCAAAATATGTCGGTAGCTTTTCACACCATCCGGGATCTTGTTTTGGAAGAGCGCCTATTTCTTAGACAAAACCTCAAATTAGAGGAAATCTGCAAGAAATTGAATACCAATCCGCGCACCCTGAATAGCGCCCTGAAAGCCTACGGCTTCCGGAATTTCTCCCACTTCAGCAATCACTACCGCATTGAAGAAGTCAAAAAAATGATGGCACAGGAGACTTTCGGCAGATATACCCTCGAAGCCATCGCAGAAATGGCCGGATTCGGCACCCGCCAGGCTTTTTACAATACCTTCGAAAAACTCACCGGGCAAAGGCCGGCCTATTACCGCAACTTGCTGCTCAAAAACACGGCATGAAATGAAGAAAAATTGATAAGTTTAAAATAAATACCTTTTTTGGTCAAAAAAATAATTATTCCACTATTTTTTATTGAATTGCAATATGGAATCGTAAAAACACTACGAAGTTTAGCAAATTTTTTTGAGGTTCGTACGCCAGACGCTATGCAATCGCGAATGGTGTACGAACCTAATTTTTTCCCACTGCAACCTCCTACTGCCCTCCTACCTAAACCCTCGGCGGCAATAGCTTATACATCACCGGCGTAACTACCCGCGATAAAAGCGTGGAAGATATTAACCCGCCAATCAATACCCATGCCAAGGGGGAATACAGCGGATTAAACTCCAGCGCCAATGGCAATAAGCCGCCAATGGCCGTGAGCGACGTCAATACAATGGGCACAAAACGCACCTCCCCCGCCTGACGAATGGCCTGCTCCAAGGGCATCCCGTCCCTCCGAAGCTGATTGGTGAAATCCACCAGCAATATCGAGTTCTTGACCTCAATGCCCGCTAAGGCAATCAATCCCACAATCGCTACAAAAGAGAAAGTATATCCCACGGCCCACAGCATCAAGATGGCACCGATGGCGCCCAGCGGTATCACCGACAGTACAATCAGCGTGCTCTTGAAAGTGCCAAATTCCAACACCAATACACCCAGAAAACCAAATATCGTAATCACGATGATGGTGCCCAGTCCACCAAATGAATCCGCCCGCGATTCCGCCTCACCGGCAATGCCAAACCGATACCCCGCAGGAAGCCGAAGCGCATCCAGCTTTTTCACCACCTCCGCATTTACCTCGCCCGCCAAAAAACCGCTCTTCACAAAACTGCTGATGGTGATAAACCTCGATTTGTCGTAGTGCTTGATCATCGGCGGCGAACTCTGCAGCTCTATATCCGCTACCTGTCGCAAAGGCACAGCCATACCCGCAACACTCTGCACAAAGGTGCGGTCCAAAACACCCAGATCGGGATAAGCACCCTTCTCTACCCCCACTACCATGTCGTACTCATCCCCGACACTGTTCGAAAAAGTGCCCACCTTCAAACCCGCCACGGCAAGCCTTACCGCACGGTCAATTTCTGCCGTCGGAATGCCCAACATCCCCGCTTTTTCCTTGTGAATGCGCACTTTCAGGTCTGTCCTCAATGTGGATAGCGGATTGTTGACATAAATCGCGCCCGGTGTTTCCATCATCAACTGCTCCACCTCGCCGGCAAGTCGGCGGAGCGTGTCTAAGTTTTCCCCAAATATCCGAATGGCCACGGGCGCATCTATGGGTGGACCCTGCTCAAAATTTTTGACCTCAATTTTGGCATTGGGATATACCAGGAAGGTCTCCCGCAGGCGGTCAATGATTTGTTCCTTCTCCCTGGGTTCTACCTCCGGCAACAACTGCACAAAAATCTGCCCGTAATTGGCCGCTGTATTTCGGGGTATCTCGTTGTAGTATATGCGCGGATTGCCCCTGCCCGTATTTGCCGTGTAGTACTTTACCCTCGGATGGGCCTTGAGGTGCTTTTCCACATAGCGCACCACCGAATCCGTAGCGCTTATGGCGGTACCTTCAGGCATATTGATATTCACCATAAACATGGGCTTTTCAGAGGCCGGAAATAAACTGAAGCCCACCCTGGGTACTAATCCCAACACAGCAACGAATAGTAAGGTGGCTACCATCAATGTCCATACCGGATTGCGCAAAGCCCTCTCCAATAAACGGGCGTAAGTACCCTGAATCAATCGGTTGAGCAAACGAAGGAAAATATTCCCCCGCGCATCGTGATGCCGCGCCAGCAACCTGCTGGATAAAAACGGCACTATCGTCAGGGATACAAACAGCGACGCAATGACCGTGGTAACCACCGCCACCGGCAAACTCCTGATAAAATCGCCGGAAGCTTCCGGCAGGAATAACAACGGCAAGAAGGCCAGAATCAAAGTAGCGGTACATCCCAGCACCGCCAGTCCGATTTGCTGCGTGGCCTCTATCGCAGCAGCCCGCTTATCCTTACCCATGCGAAGGTGGCGCTCGATATTCTCCACCACCACAATGGAATCATCCACCAGGATGCCCAGCGCAATAATGAACCCTACAATGCTCAGCTGATTGAGCGAATATCCCATCATGCTCAGGCCCCACAATCCCATGGCAATGGAAAGCGGAATGGAAATCATGACCACCACAGCCGCCCGGATGCCCAGGGGCAACAGGGTGAGCGATACCAACAACACCGCAATGAGAAAGTCTTTGGAAAATCGCTCTAATCGCCTGCCCACAGAGGCCGACTGGTCAAAATGCAGCTCCATGGCAATGTTGGAGGGCAGAGTGGCTTCAAAAGCCTCCAGCTCAGGGCGGAAGGCTTCCCTTACTGCAAAAATATTTTGCCCCGTCTTTTGTGCCGCCGTCAGCAGAATAGCCCGATGCCCGTTGAATCGGGTAATGTGGGTTTCTTCCGTATCCACCAGATCCACCTCGGCAATTTCACCCAGCTTGATGATACGCCGACCGTCCGAAAATACCACTGTCTCGCGGATTTCTTCCAGCGAGGCATAGTCGCCACTTGTCTTAACATTAAATTTACGGGTACTCAGGTATAGGGTTCCGGCAGGGAGGTTCACGGCTTCGCTCTGCAGGGCGCCGAGTACCTGCGTCAAAGGGATGCGCTGTGCGGCCATCTTGTCGAGCTGCAGGGTAAGTCGCACCTGCTGTTCGGGAAGTCCCCAAATCGCTACCTTTTTCATGCTTTTAATACCTTCCAGCCGCTTTTGCAGCCGTTCGGCATGGGTGCGCAACAGTTGATAAGGTGCATTTTCGGAAACGAGTGCAATTTGCAGGATGTTGACATCCGAAGGGGTGATGCGGTTGATGCGCAAATCGTACAGTTCCTCTGGAAGCTCCTTTTCCACATTGTTGATCTCCCGCACAATTTCCTGGTATTTCTCCTCCGGGTCGCTGGAATACACGTACTCCACCCTGAATACGGCCACGCCATCGTCAATATCGGTGGCGATGAGCTTGATGTCGGATAACTCGCCTATTTTGCGCTCAATGGGATCCACAATCAGTTGTTCTATATCCTCCGGACCGGCACCGGGATATACCGCCGTAATGATGAACACCGGCGCGTCCATCTCCGGGTCTTCTGCTTTGGGCATTTGTATCAGTGAAAACACCCCCAGCGCTACCAGCATGATAAATACGATAAGCGTAAACTGGTAATTTTTTACAGAAAATGCTGCTATATTCATGGTAGCGCAGATTATTGCTGAATGATGATGGTGGATTGGGCAGACAGGTAAGGGGAACCGGCGGTAATGACCCGATCAATACCCTCCAGCCCTTTGGATATTTCCGCATGAGTAGAAGTTAATCCGGCTATGCGCACCGGCAATTTCCGCACGCTCCTGCCATCTGCCGAGGGTACAAAAACAAAGGCATCTTTGCCGTTGCCTTCCACGATAGCCTCTATGGGTATCCGCATTCGGTCGGTACTTCTCCGCGGCTGAATTTCGGCCCGTACAAACTGCCCGGGTGAAAATCGCTTGTCAGGCGCCCGAACAAGGATTTCTAT
Organism: uncultured Saprospiraceae bacterium; assembly: GCA_964439115.1. Taxonomy (GTDB): domain Bacteria; phylum Bacteroidota; class Bacteroidia; order Chitinophagales; family Saprospiraceae; genus UBA2329. Next base: position 724 of record CAYTNI010000211.1, on the reverse strand, counting down.
GCGATACAAACTGTTCACCGGATCTGCGGTGGGTGCAATTTGGGAAATCCGGCCTTCAAACGCTCGCTCCGGGAAAGCATCAAAATATAAGGTCGCCGGGTCGCCTTCCTTTAAAAGCACCCGCTCCTTGTCGCTTACGCTTACGCGGGCAATCCATTCACCCACTCCCGTACCGGCGAGTAGATATACAGGCATCCCTGGTGCGGCAAGTTCACCTTCAGAAGCAATTTTTTGTACAATCACCCCGCGATGAGGGGCGCGTATGGTGGAAAAGTCGCGGTTAAACCGGGCAATCTCCAGGTTTTGTTTAGCCACATCCAAAGCGGTCTGCAAATTCTGCACCTGCTCCAGCGTAGCTGCGGTATCGCGGTAGAGGTTCTGTACCCGCTCCAAATCCCGGGTTGCCTTTTGCACGGCATAGCCGGCCTGAGCCACCTGTGCCTGAATCTCTGTCAGGTCAAGTTGCGCCAGCAGTTCCCCCTGCACCACCAGATCGCCATTCTCCGCCGTCATCTGCTGAATAATGCCGCCCGTTTTGAAGGCCAGCCTGGTTTCTGTTTCGGAGGCCAAAAGACCGGTGGCGAGTACGGGCTTTCCTGCCGACGAGCGCTCTACGGCAACCGTCTCTACCGGAATCGCATACTCGGGCTCTGTCGCCTCCGAGGTTTCCGTGGTTGACTTTTGCTGACAGGAAAAAATTAAAAAACTGATTATTAAACTGATT
>CAYTNI010000210.1:0-5873 GCA_964439115.1 uncultured Saprospiraceae bacterium | reverse complement strand
CAACGGTGGGGTTGCACCTACGCCGCCTCCAGCTACCACTGACCCGGGTAACGCACAGGAGTATTACAACTACCTTACCGGTTCATGGCGCAACGGCGCTCCATTTACACTTGGCGGCGATGCCTTTGAGGATGGCGCTCCTACTAAGTACGCATTCACCGATACGCCTGATAATCCAACAGGATGGAGCATGTGCTCTCAGAACCTGCCGGCAGGTGACCGCCGTACCATTCAGGCATCCGGTCCCTTCAAACTCAAGCCGGGAGCTATCAACGAGCTTATCGTCGGTGTGGTATGGGTTCCCAGCCAGCGCTATCCATGCCCTAGCATTCGCAAACTTCAGGAAGCAGATGATATCGCTCAGGGTCTTTTTGACGCATGCTTTGACGTGAAGGACGGCCCAGATGCACCAGATGTGGATTTTGTGGAGCTCGACCGCGAGTTGATTGTAATGTTTACCAATGACTCACTGACTTCCAACAACGCTAATGAACTCTATGCAGAGCGCGGCATCGGTATTCCCCGCGAATATCCCGACTCCATGTATCTGTTCGAAGGATACAAACTTTTCCAGGTTTCTGGTCCTAACATCAAACTCGATGGGTCAACCATCGGTGATGCATCCAAGGTGCGTCTTATCTACCAGGTGGATATTAAGAATGGCATTAAGCGTATTTTCAACTGGAAAACGCTTAGCGATGCTACTGATACGCCTACCTCGGAGGAGTACTATGTACCTGAGCTTCAGGTGGATGGCGCTGACCTTGGTATTCGCAATACATTCCGCGTTACGGAAGACCAGTTCGCCTCCGGAGATCGCCGGTTGATCAACCACAAAATTTACTACTTCATTGCTGTCGCTTATGCCTATAACAACTATTTGCCCTTTGACCCAGAAGCAGTGCTCGGTCAACGTATGGCGTATTGTGAAGGCCGCCGCAATATCGGACCGAATGGCGATGGTTTGCCTTATTCAGCCATTCCGCGTCCAACTACTGACCGCAGACTTAATGCCCAATACGGCGATGGTGTGGTAATCACAAGGGTAGATGGAAGAGGAACGGGTCTTAACTTCCTGGATATCAGTGATTCTACTCGGCTTTTAATTGAAAAGGATATCAAGGACGACGTTTATAAAGGTGCATTTACCGGTGAAATCACTTATCGCCCGGGTCGCACGCCGATAGATGTAAAAGTAGTAAATCCTCTGGACGTCAAGGATGGAGACTTTGAACTTCGCTTCGTGGATGACAATATGTCGGACAATATTCTTCAGCCATCTGCACGGTGGACACTGCGCCGTATCGATGTGCCCAACTCTCCGATTATCGCTTCCGATACTACCATACAAAAGCTCAATGAGCAGATTATCCGAACCCTCGGAGTTGCTATTACGATAGGACAGACGGACGTGCCAGGCAACAGAGCCGATGCCACGAATGGCGCCCTTGGCGCAGATATTGAATATCGGATTCCCGCTCCTCGTGGCTGGCTCTCTGGTATTGCCGACAATTTCCAGCCAGGAGGTAATTTTATAGACCAGGCTGCATACAACTTCGTACTTACAGGACCTGACGAACCCGATGAAATCCTGGATCCAACCAGTGCGCTGAGTACTATGGGGGATGGGTATTTTGTACCATTCTTCCTGGCCAACTGGCGTGAACGCACCGTAGGTGGTGCTATTGACCTGGGATTTGTTTCTCCGGCATGGTTCGACCAGTCCGGTATGAACATCGTTCGTGCACAGTCAGGGCTTCAGTTCCTCAATAACGTGGATGTGGTGTTTACTTCCAATAAGGACTTGTGGAGCCGTTGTGTGGTGGTGGAAACAGGTGGGGCAACTACCTGGTCAGGTCGTACCGGTCTGAACAACACCAAGGGTAATAGAAGGAATTTCGATATGCGTGCGGACTCATCCGTCCTCAAAGATGCCAATCCGACTACCGGTCGCCCTGTCGTGGGTACTATCAGGACCAATGAACCCCGACTCGGAATGGGTTGGTTCCCGGGTTATGCAATCGACGTGGAGACCGGTCAGCGCCTTAACGTTTTCTGGGGCGAAAATTCTTCGTATGACGAGCGATTACTCACAGAATTTCCAGGTGTATTTACCGAGGAAACCTTTAATAACGAAGGCCCGCGCGGTGGGGATATGATGTTCAACCCAACTGCTCAAATCAAGCTGCCGCCAATTGATGGAGAGCCCAATATCTTCCAGTACTATACCGGTGGCCAGCATTTTGTGTACGTCACACGTGCGCCCTATGATAAAGGTGCATTCTTCGAGGCGCGCTTCCGTTCTGGCTTACCAACACTCAATAAAGTTGCTGCCATCAACCAAATTACCTGGACTGGCATGATCACTACAAGTCCGACGGTTCCTTTCCGCTCCTATGCGGATGGACTGGTACCTGAAGATGTCGTGGTGAAACTTCGCGTACAGAATCCATATAAGGTGGAGACGAATATCCGCCTCAATAACGTGGATTATCCGCCTACCGGTACGAATGTCAACACTTTGCATCCGGCCTATCGCTTCAGCATACGCGGCAAAGAAGCTTCCGCGCTTGATGAAGAGGGTATTGCCAGTGCCCTGGATGAAATTCGGGTAGTACCTAACCCGTACTATGGATTTTCCAACTACGAGACGTCACAGTTTACCAATATCATCAAGGTAACTAACTTGCCTGCCAAGTGTGTGGTGACCATTTACTCGCTGGATGGCAAGTTTATCCGCCAATACAACCGCGATGAGCTCGGTGCAGTACCACGTGGAAACAATCGCGCCATCGAGCGCAAACAGATATTCCCCGACCTGGAGTGGGATTTGAAAAACTCCAAGGGAATCCCGGTCGCCAGTGGGGTATATCTCATCCATGTAAATGCTCCCGGTCTTGGTGAACGCACCATCAAATGGTTCGGTATTAACCGTAAGTTTGATCCGTCCGGATTATAATTTTTCATTTCACCGGCCGATAATCGGATAGTTTATCGGCCGGTGAATCTCAATTTTTCAAAAACGCAGTATGAAAAAAGCGCTTTACACTATACTCTCTCTTGTGCTGGCTCTGCAACTCTCTTATGCGGGCAACCCTGATCGTCAGGGTGAAGCCGGTGCTTACGAGCTGTTGATGAACCCCTGGGCCCGCAGCGCCGGCCTCCACTCCATGACTACCGCTAACGTCCAGGGCGTAGAGGCCAACTGGATTAATGTGGCGGGCATGTCGCGTATTAACAAAACTGAAGTTTCTGTTAGTACCGGAGATTATTTGCGCGGTACAGATATCCGAATGAATGCTTTCGGCCTTTCACAGCGGGTGGGTAAAAGCGGGGCCTTTGGTCTGAGCATCATGAGCCTCAACTTCGGTGATATTGCCGTTACTACCACCGAACAACCTGAAGGAACAGGTGCTGTTTTTTCACCGGCTTTCTTTAACATCGGTTTTGGTTATTCACATACTTTTGAAAACAAAGTTTCGGTGGGCGTACTTCTCAGAGGGGTTTCTGAGGCTATCGCCGATGTCAGTGCTTTTGGATTTGCCATTGACGCAGGTGTTCAGTATGTAACAGGCGAACAAGATAACTTCAAATTCGGTATTTCATTGCGGAATGTGGGGTCTCGAATGACTTTTGGTGGTGAAGGTCTTTCGCTCAATGGGCCAAGTCCTAATAATGGGGGCTATGACCTGACCTTTAATCAGCGCTCCGCAGGTTTTGAGCTCCCTTCCATGCTTAACATCGGTCTATCCTACGATTTTATCATAGGCACAAAGAGTCGTCTCACAGCCCTTGGCAACTTCACGGCTAATTCTTTTTCGGAAGATATGCTCGGCGCAGGCCTCGAGTTTGGCTTTAATGATATTCTTATGCTTCGCGGTGGTTATCGCTATGATTTTGGATTGCGCAATTCCGTATCGGCACCCTTGTACTCAGGTCCGAGCGCAGGAGCTACTTTCCAGCTCCCGCTAAGCAAAGAAAACAAGAAGACCCGCCTTGGAATTGACTATGCCTGGCGTCAGACAAATATCTTCAATGGCTCACATAATATCGGCTTCCGGATTACCATCTGATGCTGTTTTTTTCATAAAGTGGTGTCAGAATTTGGGGATTTAACTTATTTAACTTAACTTTACATTCTTAATCAAGGCGAGAACGCTTCTGTAACCGTACGGAAGCGTTCTCGTTTTATTTTTTATCCGTGTTACCAAGAAAATTTTAACGTATGGCGGCTTTTAATTACTTAACCAAAGAAGGATACGAAAAGCTGAAAGCAGAATTGGAAGATCTCAAAACCCGCGGAAGGGATGAAGCAGCTCGTGCCATCGCTGAAGCTCGTGAGAAAGGGGACCTCTCAGAGAATGCAGAATATGACGCCGCTAAAGATGCTCAGGGCATGCTCGAATTACGCATCAATGATTTGGAAAAAGCCCTTGCCAACGCCCGTATCCTGGATGGGTCACACCTCGACGATTCAAAAGTTACCGTGCTCTCCAATGTAACCATCCGCAATCTCAAGACCAGTAAGGAGATGGCCTACAAGCTCGTCTCCGAATCTGAGGCAGACCTGAAATCAGGCCGCCTGTCTGTCAATTCCCCCATGGGACAAGGTCTTTTGGGTAAAACAATCGGCGACATTGCCGTGGTGGAAACTCCTCGCGGAAACCTCGAGTTTGAAATCGTGAAAATATCTGTGGAATAATCATGGCCAGCATATTTTCGCGCATTATTGCAGGTGAAATTCCATGTCATAAAATTGCCGAAACAGACCATTACCTCGCGTTCCTGGATGTCCGCCCACTCGCAGAAGGACATACCCTGGTGATTCCCAAAAAGGAGGTGGATTATATTTTCGATATTGAAGATGACCACCTTGCCGGTATGATGGTTTTTGCCAAAGGGGTGGCACATGCCATAAAAGCTTGCGTGCCCTGCCGGCGAATTGGCGTGGCCGTTATTGGGCTTGAAGTACCTCATGCCCATATCCATCTTGTACCCATCCACCAGGTCGGTGATTTGAGCTTCGGCCGGCCTCCACTCAACCTCTCTCAGGAGAAAATGGCGGAGATTGCAGCCAACGTCCGAGAAGCTTACCATTACTAATGCCCCCGATTCCATTCTTTTTCCTTTCGGAATCAGATAATTTGTCTCCGGGTTGCATAAAATAGTAACCCATGATTGGTAACACTGGCAGCCTAAAAAATTGTCTGTACTAAGGGGTAAATCTGCCGCCACTGAACCTGCATTGCCACTGAAGTTTTGTATAGTATCCAAAGGTGATTAAAGTCATTTTCTGAAAATAAGTAGAGGGCTAACTTGAACTTGTTTTCGCCCGTAAGGCCAAAGATTTCTATACTAAATCACATTGGCTATGAAAACCCTGATTGATCCGACATGGCGCCCGGTTACGGCCATATTTCTGAGTTTTTTAATTTTTATGTATTCCACCGGTTGTTCCTATTTTAAGGTGATCTACGCCCAGCCAAAGGATTTGCCTTCCTTAGCTGCCTTAAATTCCCCCCAAAATTACTTCTCGCTACACACCAATAACTTCCAGGGTCAATTGGCAGACCTTAAAATTGAAGGCGATTATCTAAAGGGTACGATTTTGGCTCAACCCAGTACTATTTTTTTGTATAACTCCACTCGAAGCGAAAGATATAAAGTATCCAGGGAGAAAACCATTCTTCAGGAGGTGCATTTATACCTGAAAGATTCACTGGACACTTTTGCTCCCGGAGAAGTAGCTATTCCGCTCCAGGATATTCAGGAAATCAGAATTATTGACCCAAATGAGGGAAAAACTGTCACCTCCTATGTGCTTTCTATTGTCGGAGGTGCCATTGGAACGATGATACCCGTCGTAATTTTGA
>CAYTNI010000209.1:0-5921 GCA_964439115.1 uncultured Saprospiraceae bacterium | reverse complement strand
ATCGAGATTACCAAAACTTAGGGCTTGTGAAGATTTATTGGGAGCAGCAGAATAGGTCAGCCCGCCGTCCAGCACAGCATCGCTCTTTTTCCAGAGCGCTGTATCCATCCGGAAGAGCGCCTTGCCAAATTGATAGGGCAAGACCTTATAGCGTATGAACACGGGAGTCTGTGTACTGTCGGTACGAAAAAAGCATATTTCGGTGTTGGAAACCCGATAAAGTAAGCCGGCAATAGGTACGCCCTCGTCGGGGTGAAGCACTTCTACTGAGGAAGGAATTATGGTAAGGGTATCGATCGGATAACAACCGGTAGAAATGACAAGCGACTTGCTCCGCTGGTTGGAAAAAGGCGTTTGGCTCCGAAGCCAGCTGGGTAGCAGGCAAATGGTGAGCAAGAAAAGTAGCAGTACGCGAAAATCCTTATTCATCACTATCATCCCCGGAATACATGCAAAGGAAACGGTCTAAAACAGGTTGAAGTATATCTCCCTTCTAGGTTTATGAAGAAGTAAAATGGAGGATTCCAAAACAGACCTACACAAAAATACCCGTCTTTTAAGGATTCCTGCATAAGATGGAAGGTAAAATTGGGAAAAGTGCCTTCAAAGTCCTTTTGTGCCATGTTAAAATTTATCGCTGCAGAATTTGTTGAGCAGGAAAATGTTGGGCCTTCCGACGAATTTTCTCTTCATTCAAATTTTATACCTTTGCAACGAATTAATCGTAATGTTCATAAAATTAAATACCATGTGGAAGTCACTCCTATTTGTAGCTTTTCTTTTGCCTGTAGCAGCAATTGCTCAAAAAGACGGCCAAAGCTCCAATGGCAATACCTTTGGAGAGGCATTCAAACCCCAAAAAGTGGTTTCTTATGACCAAATGCTCAAGCGCATGGAAGGTCAGGAAAAAGTAGCCCTTAAGGTACGCGGCACAGTAGAGGATGTGTGTCAGGCCAAAGGTTGCTGGATGAACATCATTTCTGAAAAAACCAATGAAAAAATGATGGTTCAGTTTAAGGACTATGGCTTTTTTATGCCTAAGGATATTGCGGGAAAAGAGGTGATTATGGATGGCTATGCCTACTATGAAGTCACTCCTGTAGATGAATTGCGCCACTACGCTGAGGATGCCGGAAAAACTGCTGAGGAGATTGCGCTCATTACCGAGCCGGCCCGAAAGCTCAAATTCCTGGCTTCTGGCGTCATCCTGCTCGACAAGTAATCATCCACAATCTGTGCGGGGAGGATTTGGAGAAAAAACCTCCCCGCGCAACTTGAACACCCTGGTTGCCGTTCTAAGATAACACTGTGAGAAACCAGGCATGGACTACCACGCGGCTAAGGCTTTCATTCTGGACAAACTCGGGCGGGAGCTCTCCCCGAAGCTGTCCTACCATGGATTGCACCATACCTTGGATGTATGGCAAATCACCTCGGAACTATGTGTTTTGGAAAACACCTCCCCCTACGAGTCCATTCTACTCAAAACAGCCGCACTTTACCATGACTCCGGCTTCATTATCCACAACAAAGACCACGAAGCCCTAAGCTGTGGCATTGCCAAAAACCATCTTCCCGGCTATGGCTACTCGCCTTCGGAGGTAGATCGAATTTGCAATATGATTATGGCCACAAAAATCCCTCAAAATCCCGGCAACTTCCTTGAGGCGATACTTTGTGACGCAGATTTGGACTACCTGGGGCGTGCTGATTTCTACACCATAGGGGCAACCCTTTTTCACGAATTGGAAACCTTCGGCGTACTTCAGGGCGAATATGCCTGGAACCAACTACAAATTACCTTTCTCGAAAAACACAAATTTCTTACCCCAACCAACATCCGGCGCAGGAACGCTCAAAAAAATATTTATCTCGCTGAGCTGAAACAACGGCTGTCGGCCTGTGAAACAATTTAGAGGAGTTGTACACATCTCCCTTTGCCCACTTCTCTCTGCCTTCCTTTACAGATGTTTGATTCTGCCCTCGTAAAGGGCGTACAATTCCTCATTGCTGTATCCGTCAATATTCTGACTGTGATAGATGGGCAACTTCAGCCCTTGGGCTGCAGCCAGTTTCATGGCCTCGGTAGCGATGAGATTCACCAGGAATATACCGGAAATAGAAGAAACCGGCCCAGTCAGATTGCCGCCGATTTGCATTACCCCATCACCCGGCGGCACCCGATTGTCCAATACCAAATCGGCAAGGTCCATAAGCTTTCTACCATTGGGATGGCGCGACGGATACTTTAAGGATTGCTGAATCGAAGTAATGGCAATTACCCTTAGCCCATGCTGTTTGGCGAGAATCGCCATTTCAATCGGCATGGCATTTCGGCCTGAATTGGATACGACCACCATCAGATCTTCCTCCGCGATGCGGTGCTGATCCCAGATAATTTTGGCCAACCCGGGCACACGCTCAATTTCCGCACTGCGCCTGGCACCCTCGGCAGTCATGACGATGCTATCCAACATCGCATTGACGTTGGCCAGCCCCCCGGCACGTACAAATAATTCCAGCCCTATGATGTGGGAGTGCCCCGTACCGAAAGTATGGATGATGCGGTCGTGGAGCAAGGCTTCTGCAAACCACGAGGCTGCCTGCTCGATAAGCGACTCCTGCCCGCTGACAATATGGTCGAGCTGTTGCTTAACCCGCTCGTAATATTCGTACATAATGGTTATTTTTTCGCTATCCCGGGTCAATTTGATTTCCAGTTGGAGGATAGCCCGGTCCGGCCACGGGAATCCACGCAGACTGCCTTGACATTCTGACCATCTACTGAAAAAGGCCCTTTATAAACATTACCGGCGGCACTCGGGTCACTCCCGTCTGTCGTGTATCGGATTTCAAATCCTGGATAGCTCGAATTGAGATAGCATTTCCCATCCACCACCTGTATGCCGGGTGCCGGAATCCGATAGGCATAACCGCCATTGAAATCATCCAGAAATGGTAGTTCAACCTGCACCACCGTATTCATAAACCGATTCCAGTCTGCTACACGAGCAGCTTCCTCTTTGCCGCTCCAGTCGGGCTGACCTTGCCAGGCACGCTGCGCCAACCCGAGCAACTTGGGCAGATAATAGTACTCCAGCATGTTCCGCCCTTTGATGGTTTCACTCCATAATTGCCCCTGCAGGCCCGCAATTCGGGTTCTACCTTCCGGATTCAGTCGTTGCATGCCGGCAAAATCGCGCCTCGGATCGAGTGCATTGCCCATTTCGTCCTGCTTGCTGGATTCAAACAGGTTGTAAGGCACAAAAGAAAAGGCATCCTCCGTATCCACAAAACCGCCCCAATAAAGCCCGGGTTCCCGGGGGTCCTTGTTGTAGGCGAGGTCGAAATAAAAATGAGATACATTGCAAAGCACTACGGGATATCCTCCATTGGCCAGCCGGTAGCCGAGATCCTGATTGCCCCAAAGACTGTTCCATACGTATGGGAACACCTCCTTGTTGATGTAATCAGGATTAGGGCGCCAATTGCCGCCCTCCTCGAAAATCATCACCGCTTCCTCCCAGGCGCCGGTTTGGAGGCCCCGCTGTTGAATCATATCGGAAATACGCTTAAAAAAGAGCCCTTGTAAGTTGCGGGTATTCCTGATCTCCGGATGTTGTTTCAAAAATTCTTTGCACACAGGCGAGCCCGTCCATGCAGTAGCCGGCACTTCGTCTCCACCGGTATGAAACATGCGCAAGGGTACATCCGCTTCGCGATACATCGCTATAATGTCGTCCAGCACAGTTTCAAAAAAGGTATAGACCTGTTCCTGACAGACGCAGGTGGTGTTGTCAAAATATCCCTGTGCGGAGAGATATCGGGAGGTATCCGCAGGATCAATCAGGCGGTAGCGCAGAGCCTCCTCGGGCTTGCCTGCTTCCATGAGCCGCCGATATCTAAGCTCCATCGCCTTGATAGCCGCCCGCGCATGCCCGGGAAGATTAACCTGTGGGATAATCTCAATATGCCTCTGATGCGCATACCTGAGGATTTCCTTGAAATCTTCGCGGGTGTAATAGCCATTGCCATGAGAATCGGAGTCATCAGGATCAGGCCCTGAACCATAAGACGGCTGTAAGTACAGACTGTCTCGATGTAGATGCCCCCTGCGGCTCCCAACCTCAGTCAACTCGGGCAAACCCTGGATTTCAATACGCCAGCCTTCATCTTCCGTAAGGTAAAATAAAAGGCGATTGAGTTTGTAGCGCGACATGGCGTCCAAGGTGCGCTTGACAGTTTCCTTGGATTGGAAATTCCGACATACGTCGAGGTGTAGGCCGCGATACGCAAATGCCGGAGCATCATCCACCTGAATAGCAGGGGCAAACACAGTGCCGGAAGATTCCTTTTGTATCAAAGCAAGCAGGGACTGTACGCCATAAAAAACACCGGCAGCGCTATTTCCTTCAATTTGAATTTGATTGGCATCCACTGAAAGACTGTACCCTTCCCCTTGTCGCGACGCATCAGGGCGAATGGCCAGTGTAACAGAAGCCGAGACATTTTTTCGGGTAGCAGCAATACCGAACCTCGACCGGAGAGCTTCTGTCAAAAACATGCCTTCCGAATCCAGATCCGCACTGTAAGATATCGTACAGGAGCCCTTGAACAGGAACTTACCACTTCCCCAGGTCCAGGATGTCGGCTCCGGGATAAAAGGATAGCGTTGCTCCTGTGCCAGCAAGCTCAATCTTTCATTTTGGCTGAATATCAGCTCCGGAGTAGGAAAAGGGGTGCGATCCCCGGGATTACGGGTGTACTTAGCTTCGGTGTCAAAGGGCAGGATGGTTATATTCGAAATTTTTTGCGTCTGTATTTTTCCTTCCTGCTCCACCGCAAGATAAAGGCCGAGTGGCGCATCGGTATTTTTAATCATCCAAACCTCAGAAATATAGGAAACGGTGGCGGTATCGCCAGGGTTGAGCTGAAATTCGGATAGCGGGCGCATCCGATAAAAATCTCCATTGATATTTTCCACCACGGCCGGCCCTTCGGAAGATAGCACCATCCGGGGCGACTGATTCCAGTGCAGGGTCCAACCGGAATTACCGAGGGGGACATTACCGCGGTTGATTAACTGAAAAACTGCTTTATGCGTCGTAGTGCCCTCCGCAGTAGTGTTGCCCTCCAGATTCCATATAACCTCAATTTCAGGCAATGAGGATCCGTCGGCCGCACCGGTTTTACAACCGTAAACGCCCAGCATGCAGATGGAAACGAGCATAGGGAGTACGCTATCGAAAAAATTCAAGTGGAAATTCATAAAATTCTATTTGGCTAAAGCAAAAAAACGTGAATTCAAGGCGCAAAATATTTTCTTTTTCCAAAAGAATAAAGGTATAATTGATTTTTCGCACGATAAACCCAAAAGTTGCTGTTGCTGTAATTATCCATTTTCACAACTTGACAGCAGTTCGGGGCGTTACGTTCTGAATTTTCCAACCGCGCAGCGGAAATGACTATGCAAAAAATCCGGAAAATATTGTGGGAAGCCATACAGGGTGAAGAAAAACAGTACACCACTGGAAGCATAAGCCGAGCCATCGTATTGTTGTCCATACCCATGATTCTGGAGATGGTGATGGAATCTCTTTTTGCGATTGTGGATGTTTTTTTTGTGTCCCGCCTTGGCGTGGAAGCAGTCACCATTGTAGGCCTTACCGAATCAGTAATCACCATTGTGTATTCTGTTGCCTGGGGCCTTGCGATGGCAGCTACTGCCATGATAGCGCGGCGCGTTGGGGAGGACAAGCCGGAGGAAGCCGCAAGAGCCGCGATACAGGCCATCATTCTTGCCTTGATAGTTGGCGTTCTGCTGGGTGTTGCCGGTTTTATTTATGCAGGGGATGTTCTCCGGCTGATGGGAGCCGAGCCGGCTGTGGTGGTGGAAGGCGTGACCTTTGCAAGAATTTCCT
>CAYTNI010000208.1:0-5923 GCA_964439115.1 uncultured Saprospiraceae bacterium | reverse complement strand
ATTCACGATACCAAATCCCGCAAAAACAAGGAAGTACTCACCGGACACAGCCCGGATGCCTATATCCCGCGCATTAAATGGACGGCAACCCCGGGGGTACTCTGTGTATTCCATCTGAACCGGCACCAAAACGACCTTCGCCTTCTCGCAGCCGATGCGCAAACCGGAAAAACCACTCTCATCCTCCAGGAAACCAACCCTTATTATCTCGATGAAGGGTTGTTCAACGACCTATACTTCTTCAAGAATGGGGCCCGGTTCCTCTGGAGCTCCGAAAAAGACGGCTATCGCCACGTTTATCTCCACGATATGAGCGGCAACCTGCTGCAACAGATTACCAAGGGCAATTGGGATATTACAGAGGTTTATGGCGTGGATGAAGCACGTAACACGCTGTATGTCCAGGCAGCTAGACGTTCCGCCATGGATCGAGAGGTGTTTGCCATAAAGCTGGATGACCTGAGCGAAAAACGACTTGCCGCACAGGGCGGTACCAACAGCGCACAATTCAGCAGCACTTTCGACTACTATGTGGCCGCTCACTCTTCAGCCAATACGCCGCCCTCATTCGCTGTTTTTGACCGCAACGCCCAAATGGTGCGTCCCCTCGAAGACAACGCCATGCTCCGCAGCAAACAAAAGGAGTACGGAGTCTCCGATATGGAATTCTTCGACTTCCAAACCTCGGAGGGCGTCACGCTCAATGGCTGGTTGATCAAACCTACCAACCTGAAACCCGACACCCGCTACCCCGTGCTCATGTTCGTTTATGGCGGTCCCGGCAGCCAACAGGTCAATGACACCTGGAAAGGAGCCAATTACTGGTGGTTCCAGATGCTGGCACAACAAGGATTTGCCGTTGCATGCGTGGATAATCGCGGTACCGGAGGGCGGGGCCAGGAATTCAAAAAGATGACCTACCTGCAGCTCGGCAAATATGAAACCATTGATCAAATCGAAGCTGCCCGGTATCTTGGCACACTCCCATTCGTGGATCCCGCCCGCATCGGAATTTTTGGCTGGAGTTATGGCGGTTACATGTCTTCCCTTTGTATTCTCAAAGGTGCAGAAGTGTTCAAAGCAGCTATCGCCGTTGCACCCGTTACCAACTGGAAATGGTACGATACCATCTATACCGAACGCTATATGCGCACACCGGCTGAAAATGAAAGCGGCTATGAAGATAATTCTCCCGTAAATTTTGCCGACCTCCTTCGCGGAAAATATCTCCTAGTACACGGCCTGACCGACGATAATGTCCACTTCCAACATACCGCCGAAATGGCCAGAGCGCTCATCGATGCCAACAAACCATTTGAAAGCTGCTTCTATCCCAACCGCAACCACGGTATTTACGGAGGCAACGCCCGACTGCACCTATACACCAAAATGACCGATTTCCTCAAGGAAAATCTTTAATGCTTGCGAGTTTACAAAATATTTCATTCCTTTATGCGTTCATTAACCTATATCTCGCGGCATCAGAATTATCTGCACCATCTCAATTTTTAACACTTCTTTTTCGCCGAATTTTCTAACAATCGCTATTATTGCGGGCTGTTTGAAAATCTTGATTCAAATCCTTTGAAAATCTGCCTACAAATTCGTGTAGTTATGAATAAAATCCGATTTACACTATCGACCATCGCAATGGTCGTCAGCCTTGCCACGCTCACTGCGCAGGATATCCACTTCTCGCAGTTCTACCTCTCGCCGCTCAACCTCAACCCCGCCATGACAGGGGTGATGAACTGCAACAGCCGCCTTGTGGCCAACTACCGCAACCAGTGGGCGTCTGTACTGAGGTCCAATGCCTATAACACCTACTCCGTTTCTTACGACCAGCGTATCGCTACCGGCCGCTATGACTACTTCGGCATAGGTGGCACCTTTTGGGGCGACCGCGCCGGCGAGTCTCGATTCTCCACCATGACAGGTAAAATTTCCGGATCCTACAGCAAGCGCATGGCAGGTACCCGCACCAGCGCTTCTTACCTCGTCGCCGGAGCCGAATTTGGCTTTGCTCAAAGAAGTATTGACTTCATCAACCTTCGTTGGGGAACTCAGCACGACGGCAGGGGCAACCACGACCCCAGCCTGCCCACCCTTGAAAACAATTTCACCCGCGATAACTTCCTCTTCGCAGATATGGCCGCAGGTCTGATGTGGTTCGCCGTTTTCGACAGAGACAACAACCTATACCTCGGCGCCTCCTTCCACCACCTCAACCGCGCCAACGTCTCCTTCACCGGCAATACGCCCGATTTTCTTTACAGCAGATTTACCGTACACGGCGGCGGCGAATTTCAAATGAGCGATCGTTTCGGCCTGGTGCCAGGCGTTATCGTTATGAGCCAGGGGCCTTCCTTCCAGGTCAATGCAGGTACCAGCCTGAAATTCATCCTCTCAAAAACCAAGTACGATACACAGGCCTTCCAGGTAGGACTCTGGACGCGTGTGTCCAATAAGATCGAAACTGGTGTGCTTAATGACGCCGCCATTCTGTCTTCCCGCTTTGATATGAACAATCTCAGCCTTGGCTTCAGCTACGACCTTAACGTGTCACCGCTCAAAGCCGCCAGTAACGGTCAGGGTGGTTTTGAATTCGCCCTGATTTACAAAATTTGCGGTCCGGAAAAACGCGGATTGTACTGCCCCAATTTCTAAAGCAGTTTTCATTCCAATCAAAAGGGCGGCCCGATGTACATCGAGCCGCCCTTTTGATTATCCGGAAATCCGGGTGACACTTGGGATTAGTTTAACGCATGGCGGTAGGTGTTGCGTTTAGCTGATGTTACATTCAATAAACCTCAGCTTACTTTACCCGGCTTAATCCCTCAAATCTTCCACCCGATAGCCGGGGAATTTAGCCTTGTCAAAAGTGAAGAAATTGGCGGCAAAAGCCTTATTGGAGGCCAGTGCACCCATCTTCACGGTGTAACGCGACCCATCCTTTCCAAAAGCCTTGAGGCTGATGACCTGCAGGGCGGCTTTATCCACCGAAAGCCTAAATTTGCTGTATTCGGAATCCTTATCCAACGGCTTAAACTCAATCTCCTGCACAACTTTTCCTGCCACGGCCATTTCATTCACTAAGAAATAGACGAATTTGCCTTTGTCATAGAAACTAAAAAGTGCATCTGGAGTAAGCAGGTTTTCATCCTCGGTGGGGTCGGGAAGTTCATTGATTTGCACCTCCTTATTTTGGTGGAGCACCAGCCAAAGTGCAGTACCATCGCTGATAACTGTTTGGGAAGCGAGGTCGAGCCGGTACTTTTTGCCTTGTTTAGCCATTTTACCTTGCTGGATTTCCTTTTTCTGCTCGGGAAGCTCTATTTCGAGGGTAAAAGCCTGTTCGAGCGACTGAAAACCCTGATATTTTTTCCGTAGTTTATCCAGCACAGCTTTAGC
This sequence comes from uncultured Saprospiraceae bacterium, assembly GCA_964439115.1. GTDB lineage: Bacteria > Bacteroidota > Bacteroidia > Chitinophagales > Saprospiraceae > UBA2329. The sequence goes on along the minus strand of CAYTNI010000208.1, from coordinate 2,512 downwards.
CTGAGGGTCGGATTCCTGTGCCGTAGTGAGCGGAGCTTTTTGTGCCTGCACGCTGAAAGAAAGAGCCAGGCAGATGGCGGTCATTCCTAAATATTTCATCGCAGTAATTTTTTGAACCCAGTTATGAAAATGCCTGAAAGCTACTTCCGAAAAACAGAGTAGCTTTCAGGCTATAACGCAAGCCGGTTACCTCCTATTGAATCAGGAAGACCGGCAAGCGGTTAAAGTTTACTTAAAGACAGTGAGTTGATGCAGTAACGCAGGCCGGAGGGAGGGGGCCCGTCCGGAAAAACATGCCCGAGGTGCGCATCGCAGACATTGCAGCACACTTCTACCCTTTGCATACCGAAGCTATTGTCTAAGTGGTACTGAATGACGTAGTCGGCTACGGGAAGGGCAAAGGAAGGCCACCCTGTTCCGCTGTCAAATTTCTCGCGGGAGTCGAATAAGGTGGTGCCACAACAGACGCAGGCATAAAGACCTGGCTCATGCGATTCACAATAGGCTCCGCTCCAGGGACGCTCCGTGCCGTGCTGCCGCGTGACACGGTACTGCTCCGGCGTCATCAGGGCGCGCCAGGCTTCGTCAGATTTTTCTACACGGGTACTCGGTGGCAGATTACCCTTTTCGGCTAAAGACAGGACGCTTTTCCAGTTCATAAGCGGGTTGCATTCTTCCTAAATCATACAATTGCTTGCCATGGAAACGCAATGCACTGCGGAAAGTTGGCTGCTCGTGATAGGGAAGGCCGAATTCACTGGCGGTCTCCCGTACAATCTTAGATATTTTTTTGTAGTGCACGTGGCAGATATTGGGGAACAGGTGGTGCTCGATCTGGAAGTTCAGCCCTCCGATAAACCAGGAAAGCCACCTGTTGCGAGGCGCGAAGTTGCAGGTGGTATGCAGTTGATGTACCGCCCATGAATTCTCAATCTGGCCACTTTCATCAGGTAAGGGGTAAGTTGAACTCGGAACCACATGTGCCGGCTGAAAGATGGTGGCGAGGATAAAGCCTGCTACCAGGTGCAGCAACAGAAAGCCTAGCAGGGTAATCCACCAGGATACGGGGGAGAAAATCAACGGCAAAACCAAAATATAAGCATAGTAAACCACTTTAGTCAGAATGAGCTCCCACCATACCCCGGCGTAAGTACGACCCTGAGATTCGATGAGACCCTCCTTTTTCCAGTTCATTACCTGTCTGAAATCTTTGGTGGTTACCCAGGGGAGAGTCATTAAGGCATACAAACCCCATGCGTAAAAATGCTGAAACCTGTGGTGTTTGTACCAAGGTTGATGAGGAGAAAACCTCAAAAGACCATAAATGTCAATATCCTCATCAAAACCCTCCACATTGGTGAAAGAATGATGGAGCACATTGTGCTGAATTTTCCAGGTAGTCATGCTACCGCCAAGGAAGTTCAGGCTGCTGCCGAGCAGCTTATTGGCCCAGGACTTTCTGGAGTACGAGCCGTGATTGGCATCGTGCATAACGCTGAATCCAATACCGGCCATGCCCAGGCCGAGCATTCCCCAGAGTGCCATTACAGCCAGTGGGTGGGTCACGGTAGCAGTTACAATCAATAGGTATGGTACAATATAGATGCCAAACATGGCAATCGTTTTGACCACCATGCTCCCATTGGCGTAGCGCGAAATATTGTGCTGCGTGAAATACTGATTGACTCTTTGGTTGAGTGTTGTGAAAAAATCTCCCCGCTCTGGTTTTGGAAATTTAACAGTGTTAATGTGCATAATTGGAATGTTGGATAAACAATAATGTGCAAATATACCCAATAAGGGGGTAACCTCTGCCGGTGGTTCGGCTCCTAACAATATTTTAACCAAAAATCAGCCGGGCTTTTCCTCATCGTCCCTGCGCGGACGAATGACATTTTGCTTGCCATCTTCCCCGTACACCTCTCTTGATTTTTTATTGTAGGCTAAAGCGGCTTCCTCGGGTGTGGCAAACATACCGAGATGAACAGATTTACGGTTGATGGATATTACTGCTCTGTAGCGGTTGTTTTCCCGATAAACTCCTGTATAGCCCATGTGCCCGCTGGTCTTTCGCTTACGGCTTGCCACTGAGCGAGAGCGGTACAGGAGGTTTTCCAGTCGGCAGTCGAGCTTATTGCCATTGCGTGCGCCAACCAGGTTTCGATCCTCAGTCTTATTGTTTTTCAAAAATTGTTCAGCGACTAACTTATGGAGGTAGATGGTTTCTGTTTTGAAGGTACCATCTGCTTTTTTCCAAGTTTTCTGGAACACGGCACATCCGCTGGAGTGTCGGCGCAGGTTTTGGATAAAGCCAATTTGAGACAGATATGGGTCATTGGTGAGCCATTCATAAACGTGGTCATCAAGAAGAACCTCCTCGTCGGCGTTTTTCAACTTTACTTTATAGAGCACGATATCCCGATTTTATTCCTTACCGCATAGGCTCCGGCTTTTGAAATGGGGTTTTAAAAAATATATGCAGGGATTACAGGAACTAAACAAAACCCGGAAC
>CAYTNI010000207.1:4518-5927 GCA_964439115.1 uncultured Saprospiraceae bacterium | reverse complement strand
AAAACAACAGTGCGGTAAGATTCGGGATGGATACCTTTTTTCATGGCGCTATATTTTTTTTCAAAACAGGGTGCAAAATTACACTAATTGCGCAACCTGTCAAGGGATTGGCAGTATTTTTTTGTTTTTACTCCGTTTAGCAGAGTACAAAAGCATCGCTATCCATCCAAAAAGGCCAGGCTTTTCGAAATTCCTGCTGCCCGCTCCAGGAGAGCGACACCGTAAACACCGCGTTCTGCCGGGCAGCCGTTTGCAACGGCACACCCATGAAATCAAGCACTGCCGAATCTCCCGAATGGTCTATGCCGTTGCCATCAAGGCCTATGCGGTTGACACCGGCGGTATAAACCTGATTTTCTATGGCCCGGGCCCGGAGCAGTGTATTCCAGGGATATGCACGCCTCTCCGGCCAATTCGCCACATACAACAAGAGATCGTAAAATTGGGTGTTGCGACTCCAGACCGGAAAACGCAGATCGTAACAAATCAGTGGCAGGATTTTCCAACCCTTCCAATGGACGAGCAAATGCCCGGAACCCGGGGTATAGTGCTCCTGCTCCCCGGCAGGCCGGAAACAATGCCTTTTGTCGTAGGTCTGATAACTTCCGTCCGGAAACATCCACACTAAGCGATTGTAGTAATGCCCGGATTCAAAAACAATGAAGCTACCGGTCAGTGCGGCATCCAACGCCGCAGCTTGCTGCGCCATCCACTGCAAGGTCGGCCCCTCCATCGTTTCCGCCAAAACCTCCGGTCGCATCGAAAAACCTGTTGTGAACATTTCGGGCAACACAATAATATCAGTTTGCCCCTTACAGGGAGCTATCATTGCTGTAATCTGCCCCAGATTGGCGGCTTTATCTTCCCAAGCCAGGGAACACTGCACCAAAGTCAGGCGAACCACTTCTGCAATTTGGTTTTCTTCCATCTTTAGTCAATGAACTTTTTTTTCCGGGATTTTTTAGGATAGTGTAGCAATTCCACTACCGCCGCTTCAACTTGTCCTCCGAGCGGAGGGTGCATTTTACGAAGCCGGATTTTTAGTCCAAAAATACCCGGAAAGTAATCAAGTATCCTATCCATTATTCGCCGTAGCACAGTTTCTATCAACTTGGAGGGCTTTTTCATCTCCGTCTTGCAAATCAGATAGACCGTCTCGTAATTGATATTTTGTTGGAGATCGTCATCTGTTCCGGGAAGAGAGAGCATATACAGGTACACATCTAACACATACTCCCCACCAAGAATGCCCTCTTCCTCATAGTAACCATGCCGCGCATGGAACTGCATGCCTTCCAAAGCCAGCGTCATCATAATAATATGGTATTTCAGTCAAAAGTAACGCTTTTTTATTCAGGCAGGCTCAGGATGATAGCCGGCCGAAATTTTTTTTCACATACCATTAACGC
>CAYTNI010000207.1:0-4493 GCA_964439115.1 uncultured Saprospiraceae bacterium | reverse complement strand
AGGTGGCCGGGAAAACAACGGGGTGTTCCTGGCGTTCTTTCTAAAAATTTTCATGATGAAAAAAATAGCCACTATTTCACTTTTTGCCCTTTTCCTTGCCGCGAATACGCTTGTTGCTCAAAAAACCTACGAGTTAGAGCCTTTTGATGCGGTAACGGCAAGCGGTAACTTCGAAGTTGTTCTTGAACCTGGAGACACCGAGCGGGCAGTGTTGGAGCTACGCAATGCTCCACAGGATGAGGTACATATCAAAGTAGTGCGTGGAGAGCTGCGCATCAATTTCCTCAACTCGCTCCTGTACAAGGATTATGAAGCAAAAGTAGTGGTCTATTACCGCAAGTTGCGGCATATCAAAGGCACGGCCGGAGCACGCATATCGTCGCCATCCACCATTCAGGGAGACCAATTGGAGCTGCGGGCGGCATCTGGAGCTACGGTGACGCTTGACTTAAATGTAGATGCCGTAGATGCCTCTACATTAGAGGGAGGTATTATGCAGTTGAAGGGAAAAACGGAATCTCAGCGGGTCTCTTCAGCTTCCGGCGGGGCTTACGAGGGATTCGGCCTGGAATCTGACCGCACCTATGTTCGCGCCACACTTGGAGGGCAGGCTCGGGTAATAGCCCGCAAGATGCTGGAGGCCTCTGCTCATACCGGCGGTAGCGTAGAATATAAGGGGGACCCTCAGGAAAGCAATGTCAGAAACCTGCTGACCGGAGATATTCGCAAGGCTGGGTAAGGCCTATTTCTTATCTTCCGGCAGAAGTTGATAAACAGCGCTAAGCTGCCTGCCCAACCCATCGTAATCCAGGCCATAACCGATGACAAAATGGGAAGGAATTTCAAAACCAACCCATTTTACCTCCAATGGATGTTCGAGCATATCCGGCTTTTGGAGCAGCGCGACAATTTCTATTGAAGCAGGCTCGAGGCTTTCCAGTTCGGGCAGCAACGTATAGAGGGTGCGCCCGGTATCTACAATATCCTCTACAATGATGACATGTCGGTTTCGCAGATCAATCTCAAGGCCTATCAGTTTCGACACATCTCCTGTGGAGTGCATGCCGCGATAGGATGCCAGTTTGATGAAAGATACTTCGCAGGGCTCTTCGAAGGCACGAACCAGGTCTGCTGTAAAAATGAAGGCGCCATTGAGCACGCTCAAAAAAACCGGTGTCTTGCCGACATATTTATTTCGAATATCAGCGCCCAGTTCCAAGACCCGACTGCGGATAGCCGCCTCATCAATGAAAGGACAAAAGTGCAGATTATGCGCTTGTACAGTTTTCATGAAATCGCTGTTAAAATTCCTCCCCTTTTCAGGCACCCCGAACGCGGGCGGTGGCAAAAATACGCCTGACTGCCCATGCGCCGGTACCGTTGGACATCACCATCAGCAAGCCCCCTGCAATGGTGAGGTTTTTCATAAAATGTATGGCCTCCAGCCGATGGAAATCACCTGGCGCGTGTTGCCAGAAAGGATGCACGATAAATGTAATGGGGAGCCAGTATGCAAGTAAAAGAAAAGCCCCCATGCGGGCGCGATACCCTAGCAACACCATTAAGCCGCCAAGGATGAGAAAGGCAACTGTACTGTAGAGTACGAGATCCTGACGCCAGGTAATCCCATAGGCCGTCATCATGGCTTTGGTATGCCCGGTGTATTGGATAAAATCATAGGCCTCATATAAAAAGATGAAGGACAGAAAAACTCTGCCCAACAAATCAGTAAAATTCTTCATTCACCCACATAGTTTACTGCAAAGGCTGCAAGATAGGCAATAATGATAAAATGAGGAAAAACAGCCTTCATTTCAGGAAGCCAAGAATTGCTTTAAACGTCCAACATTTCCAGGCTTTTACTGTTTCACCTCAAAATTTTTTATATGAGGACTTTTCGTTTGTGGGTAATGTTCATCATGTTAAGCGGTACTTTTTCCGCCGTGGCTCAAACTGGTGTAATAAAAGGTCGGGTAACCAATAAAATCAACAGGGAGCCGATTGCGTTTGCCTCCGTCCTGCTGGAAGGCACTGATAAGGGTGTGGTTACGGATGACAACGGAGATTATGAATTTTCCGGTTTGATGCCCGGGCTGTACAACATTCGCGTCAGCTATCTGGGCTTCTCCGATGTTTCTGCATTCGAAATACAGGTAACCAATTCCAAGCCTGCCGAGGTGAACCTCGAAATGGAGGAAAATGCGCAGGCGCTCCAGGAAGTAGTAGTCAAATCACCTCCCTTTAGGAAAACCGAAGAAAGCCCTGTAAGCCTTCGCACCATCGGCGTGGCAGAGATTATGCGCAACCCGGGTGGTAACCGCGACATCTCCCGCGTCGTGCAGACTCTTCCGGGGGTTACTGCGCCTTCTTCTTTCCGCAATGACTTAATCATCAGGGGGGGCGGACCCAATGAAAATCGCTTCTTTTTGGATGACGTAGAGGTGCCCGTCATCAACCACTTCGCCACGCAAGGCGCTTCAGGCGGCCCCGTGGGTATCATCAATGTCAACTTCATCCAGGAGGTGGACTTTTACAGCAGTGCTTTCCCCGCCAACCGAGGTAATGCCACCAGCTCCGTATTCAACTTCAGGCAGCGCGATGGCAGAGATGACCGCATCGGTGGCACCTTCATGGTGAGCGCAACGGATATCGGAGCCACCCTCGAAGGGCCTATCGGCGAAAAAACGACTTTCCTCCTCTCTGCACGCCGTTCCTATTTACAGTTTTTATTTAAGGCCATTGGCCTTCCATTTTTGCCAACTTTCAACGGGTTCCAGGCTAAGGTGAAAACCAAAATTGACGAACGCAATGAAATATACTTCATCGGCCTGGGCGCCATTGACCAGTTCAGGCTCAACTTAGATGCCAACGAGACTGAAGACCAGCAGTACCTGCTCGACGTGTTGCCTGTGTCCCCACAATGGAACTACACCAATGGTCTGGTTTACAAACACTACGGCAACAATGGGTATTGGACGGTCGTACTCAGCCGGAATATGCTCAACAATGAATCTGAAAAATACTCCCAAAACAACGACTCCACGGAGGACAACCTCTTATTTCGCTATCGCTCCCAGGAGGCAGAGAATAAATTGCGTATAGAGCACAATTTACGCAAAGGCGATTATAAAATCATTTACGGCGCGGGTTACGAATTTGTCCGCTATAATAACCAGACCTTCAACCGGATATTTACCACTTCAGGGCCACAAACCGTAAATTTTTCCTCTGCATTTGACATGCACAAGTACTTTGCTTTTGCCCAAATCAGCAGAAAATTCCTTGAAGAGCGGCTGGTGCTCTCGGCCGGTTTGCGCACTGATGCCAACAATTTCTCTACCAGCATGAACAATCCTTTGGATCAGCTTTCTCCCAGGATTTCGGCATCCTACAACCTCGGGCCCCGCGTGGCATTGAATTTCAGCACCGGCATGTATTTCCAGCTCCCGCCGCTCACCCTGTTGGGATATCAGGAAGACGGCGTGTTTGTCAACCGCGAAAACGGCATTCAGTTTATCCGCAACGACCATATTACCGGAGGTGTGGAGTGGAACACTTCCACCAATGCACGCATCACCCTGGAAGGCTATTTCAAAAAATGGCATAACTACCCCTTCTTATTGCGTGACAGCCTTACCCTGGCCAATCTCGGCGGCGACTTTGGTGTGCTCGGCAATGAGCCTGCAATTCCGCGCTCAGATGGGAGAAGCTACGGCATTGAGTTGCTTTTCCAGCAACGGCTTTATAAGGGATTTTACGGAATATTCTCCTACACCTTAGGCTGGAGTGCCTTCGAAGATAAAAACGGCAATTACACATCCTCTTCCTGGGATGCCCGACATATTGCCAATCTCGCCGTGGGCAAAAAATTCAGGAGAGAATGGGAAGTGGGTATCAATTGGCGCTTCCAGAGCGGGCTGCCATTTACCCCCTTTGATGACAACTCCTCCCTGAGAGCCAACTGGGACGTCAACAACAGAGCTTTGTTGAATTACAATCTGCTCAACACCCTGCGACGGGATCCGGTAAGTGCGATTGACTTTCGGGTGGACAAAAAATGGTTTTTCAAAAAGTGGAGCCTCAATCTCTACCTCGACATTGAAAATCTTACCGGCAATGCGGTGGGGGCAGACCAACTCATCCTCGACAGGCCTTTAGATGAATCCGGAAAACCAATTGGCAGCGGCGTCGTCGTCAACCCTGATGCGCCCTTATCCGAGCAGCGGTATAAACTTAAAACCGTCAATGACGCTACGGGAACTTTACTGCCCAGCATTGGGATAATGGTAGATTTTTGATGGACAACAAATAGACTAAGACGCGGGAAAAGTGGTAGAGCCGCCTTAGCATTCGCAGATACTTCGGATGCTGAGGCGAACCTCTGTTATCATTTCCTATAGATTAATGCAGGTTTATTTGTCGGAAAACTCCGGCTGGGATTTTTGCCTGAACTCCGAGGGAGAAAGGTGGGTGATGCGTTTAAAAAGTTTAGA
>CAYTNI010000206.1:0-5984 GCA_964439115.1 uncultured Saprospiraceae bacterium | reverse complement strand
GAAGAGCGTATAATAATCGGCAAAATAATAAAACCGGAGTAAATTTAGTAATGCAAAATTAATAATTTTTTTCTTTTTCCAAGGAATTCGATAATTAATCGCGAAAAAATAGGTATTTCCCAAAGGAATATTAACTTTGGACGACTCGAGGTTATTCACACAAAATTCTATATTATGATTACACGCATTTCATTGAATGTCAGGTGTTTAAAACGCCTGGTCGTCATTCTGCTGCTAGTAGGATCCGGATGTATTTCCGTATTCGCGCAGCAAAAGATTTCGGGAGTAGTTTCCGATGACAAAGGGGTGCCATTGGCAGGCGTCACGGTCATGGTGAAAGGTACTGCCAACGGCACCGTAACCGATGTAGATGGTGCTTATAGCCTCTCCGTAAATTCGGGGCAGGATTTGGAGTTTTCCATGGTGGGGATGAATACCCAGACCATCCTGGTAGGCCGTCAGTCCACCATCAACATTACCATGAGTGAAACCGCCTATAACTTAGGTGAGGCGGTGGTTACTGCATTGGGTATTAAGGAAGACCGGCGAAAACTGAGTTATTCCCACCAATCGGTGAAGGGTGAAGAATTGGCCAGCACCCAGCGCGACAACGCATTCCTGTCTCTGCAAGGCCGTATTGCAGGTTTGAATCTGACACCTACCAGTGGTTTGGCGGGCGGTTCCGTAAGCATCAACCTGCGGGGCGTAAACTCCATTGGTAGTTCGAACCAGCCGCTGATTGTCCTCGATGGTTTACCCATCAACAGCAGTACACTGAATCAGCACAACCTGTACTCCGATGCAGCAGGGATTAACGGCAACGTCAACAACAACCGCGATGAGGTGGGTAGCCGTCTGGCGGAATTAAATCCCAATGATATCGAGAGTGTCACCGTCCTAAAAGGGCCTGAAGCAGCCGCCCTTTATGGCAATGAGGGCGCCAACGGGGTTATCGTAATTACCACAAGCCGCGGCCGCGCCGGAATCGGAAGGGTAAATTACAAAGCACGTATGGCCACCTCCGAGATTTACCTCTTCCCGGAAATTCAGCAGGTATATGGCCGCGGACGCAACGGCGCTGTGGAAGTTAATGACCCTGATTATTTTGGTCCGAAGTATGCTGAAGGCACTACCTTCTACGACAACATGGGAGACTTCTTCCAGCGCGGATCTAATATGCGCCACGACCTGTCGTTTGAGGGCGGATCGGATAAGATTACCTACCGCCTTTCCTCCGCTTTTCTGAATACCGAGGGGGTTATTCCTACCAATAAATACGATCAAATCAATGCCGCACTCAGCTCTGAGGCCAAGTTGCTGCCCTGGCTGAAGGCATTTACGCGCTTCAGCTTCTCCAAAAATGAAAATATCCTGCCACCCGGCGGCGGCGACGGATACCTTACCGCTTCCTTGCGCTATCCGTCAGACCAGTTGATGAGTGAATACCTCACCAAAGAAGGTACGCGTCGGCTAACTTTAGAGAATACAACGCCTGGCAGTGATAACGCTAACCCGTTTTTTAACGTGTATAAAAATGCGCGTTCTGAGCGCACTGACCGCACCATTGGCAACATCACCCTGGACGCCACCATCAAACCCTGGTGGACAGTCACCGGGCGCTTTGGTGCCGATGTATATGCCACAGATGCCAACCGTTTCTTCCATCCGGAATCCAATATCGGCTTTGGACGTACGGGCTGGATTGAAAACTATACCGATATCGGCCGGTTCCTGACCACCACTTTATTTACTACCATCCAAAAGACACAGGGCAATCTTAGGGCCTCGTTTATTTTGGGGTCAGCCACCAATGACAGACGCAACGAAACCAACTCTATTTACGGGGAGCGATTCTACCTGCCCGACTTCAATAGTGTCAATAATACAAACCCGACCACGCAGCGAAACCGTACCATCCTGACTCGTACCCGACTTTTAGGCGTATTTGGTAAAGGCGAGCTCAATTATCAAAACTGGCTCATCTTTAACGTGACGGGTCGCAACGACTGGTCTTCAACGCTACCCAAGGAAAGTCGCTCCTATTTCTATCCATCGGCTGGTTTGACTTATGTATTTACTGACATGCCCGGCCTTCAGGATGCCCTTTCCTCTTTCATGGACTTTGGTAAGCTCCGCGCTTCTTACGCACAAGTGGGTAACCCGGCTCCGCCCTACCGCAACCGCGCCCGACTCGTGCCGCAATCTACTACCGGTGGTGGTTTTGCCTACGACTTCTTCGGCGATAACCAGGCCCTCAAACCTGAAAAGGTGGAGAGCTTTGAAATCGGTGCAGACCTTGGCTTCTTCAAAGGACGACTTTCCCTTGATGTCGCCTGGTTCTCCAAAACCATTCGCGACCAGATTGTAACCCAGCGTCTTAGCTACGGTACCGGTTTTATCTTCGGCCTGCTCAACGGGGGCGAACTCAATACCAAGGGTATAGAAATTCAACTTGGCCTCACGCCTGTGAAATCTGACAACTTCGTTTGGCGCCTCAACACCAATTTCACCCACTATGAAACGCAGGTCATCAGCCTGCCCGCCGGTGTGAATGAATACTACGATTCTGATACCTGGGCTTATGATAATGCCCGTGCCAGTGCCTTCTCGCCTTCAGATATCCTTGCAGCGAGATTTATCCTCCCCGGAAACCGTTATTATCCTACACTCCACGACCGCGGTGCCGGCAGTGCTACAGCAATTGGTGGATTCAGCTATCTGCGCAACAGCAAAGGGCAAATCCTTATCAATCCTACTACAGGATTCCCTATTCCTAACTCCAACTTCCTACCCATCGGCGATCGCAATCCGGACTTTACCATGGGGGTTGTCAATGACTTCCGCTTATTCAAAGACCTTTCTATCTCCTTCCTACTCGACATCCGCAAAGGTGGAGATATCTTCAACGGCAATGAGCTTTTCCTCACCCGTACGGGTCTGAGCAGACGCACCCTCAACCGCGATGAATCGTTCATCTTCGCCGAAGGAAACAGCGTATTGCGCGATGGCAACGAGGAATCTGATAGCCCAACACCAAACGATAGAGTGATTACTCCGGGCATGAACGAGCTGTTCTACACCAGCGCACTGCTCGCCGAAGATTTTGTGGAGCGCGATATCAACTGGCTGCGTCTGCGCGATGTCACCATCGGCTATAACCTGCGCGGCAAATGGATTGGCCAAAACCAAATCGTCAAAGAGCTCAGCATTTTTGTGAATGGTACAGACCTCTTCCTGATTACCAATTACTCCGGTGCTGACCCGTATGTCAGTACCACTAACCCGGCAACCGGCGGTGCGGGTGGCTTTGGCATGGACTTTGGCAAAATTTCCCTGCCTCGTACCTTCTCCTTTGGTCTTTCCGCTTCTTTCTAATCCATCTTAATTCTGAAAATATGAAACGCAAATTTTTCATACCCATACTCGCAGCTTTTATGTTGTTGTTCGCCAATGGCTGCGACGATTATCTGGATATCAATTACGATCCTTCCAACCCTCAGGTGGCGGAAGGATTCGCCCTGCTTCCACCCATGCTCGCCAATATGGTGCGCGGTGAAACCTTTGACACCCGCTATGTCGGGCAGTATATCCAAAACTGGAACTGGATTGCTGCCAACAACGTATGGGATCAGCACGGCTATGCACCCGGCAGCGATGCCGCCGGCGAAAAATGGCGCCAACACTATTGGGCTATCGGTCGCAATATTGAACTGATGATTGAACAGGCTACGCCAAAAGAGCAGTGGGATTACATCGGTGTCGGCAAGTCAATCCGCGCATGGAGCTGGCAATCCTCTACCGATGTGTATGGAGAAATGATCCTCTCTCAAATCTTTGAACCCAACCGCTACGTGTTTGATTACGATACGCAAGACTTGATTTACGAAGAAGTGAAGCGCGTGGCTCTTGAGGCCATCAGTGATTTACAGCGCACTGACGGCGGCGTCAGCCAGGCCGGCCTCGCCCGCGGCGACCTCGTCTATGCCGGCAATCGTGAGAAATGGATTAAGTTTACCTACGGTGTTTTGGCGCGCAATGCTCACCACATCTCCAACAAGTCTTCCTACAATCCGGATAAGGTCATTGAGTACTGCGACCTCGCACTCGCTTCCAATGCGGATAATTTCAACGTACCTCACGCCGGTACAAGCAGCTCTGACGGCAACTTCTACGGCCCAACACGGAATAACCTTCGCTCCTACCGCCAAAGCGCCTACATCCTGAGCCTGCTCAATGGCACTGTTTTTAATGGTGTGATTGACCCCCGGCTTCCTAAGATGCTCAGCGCTTCTCCTGATGGTGAGTACCGCGGCGTAACGCCTACTACCGGAGATCCAACCAATACGACCAATAATCCCGCCAGGATTCCGCTGTTGTGGGGTGTGGCACCTACTGTAACTGTGGCTTCACAGATTCCGGGCAAATACATCTTCACCGACAAGGCGCTCCACTCGCTGATGACCTACTCCGAAATTCAGTTTATCAAAGCAGAAGCCGCCTTTAAAAAAGGAGATAAAGCGCTTGCTTACAGTGCTTTCCAAAATGGAATAACAGCCCACATGGACTTTGCCGGAGTAGCCGCAGCTGACCGAGAGACCTACCTGAACAGCGCTGCAGTACCTCAAAATGCTGATGCCCTCAAGCTGAGCGATATCATGCTGCAAAAGTACATTTCACTGTGGGTACATGGCGCACTCGAAACCTGGGTGGACATGCGACGCTACCGCTACAACAATGAGGTTTATACCGGATTTACCCTGCCCACTACCTTGTACATTGACAACAGCGGCAAGCCATGTTATCGCCTGCGTCCCCGCTATAATTCCGAATTTGTCTGGAACCTCGATGCCCTTAACAAAATCGGCGCCACAGAGGCCAATTTCCATACCCAGGAATTGTGGTTTATGCAGAACTAAAAAGCATCTGATACTTCGTTAAATTCTTGAAGCCGGAGGGGGGAAATCCCCTTCGGCTTTATTTATTTGTATGCTACATGATTTCTATCGTACCTTCGACCCCCAAGCCAGAGACTATGATGACCAAAAGAAACCTGTTGTTTACACTTTTCCTGCTACAGGGAATATTCGCCGCCACTCAGACATGGACAACCCAAACCATCGCCCCGGGGCTGGTGTGGAAAAACTTACATGCGGACTCCCTTTTCGGGCATCCTCAATATATTAATATCCTCGAAGTAGAAATGCGAAAGAATGAGACGCTCCTCACTTTCTGTTCTGATACGCTCATCCCCATAAGCCATCAGGCACAGTCTGCTGAAGCGCTCGCAGCAGTGAACGGCGGCTTTTTTGATATGAAAGCGGGTGGCTCGGTGACCTTCCTCAAGGTAAAAGGGCAAATCCTGCATTTTTCCCGTCCTAAATTGATTGAAGAACATAGTGAGATTTTGCGTGGTGCTCTCTGGATAGATGAACAAGGGCATGTATTTATTCAACCCGCACAACCCGATTCCTTTTATATGCAATCGCGGTATCATTCTGTTTTGCTCACCGGCCCGATGTTGTTGCATGAAGGCCAACCTGTTCCTCTAGCCGACCGTCCTTTCAATACCAACCGCCATCCGCGTACCAGCGCATGTGTCACTTCCGATAAAAAACTGCTTTTACTCACGGTAGATGGCCGTACTGCCGAATCTCATGGCATGGCCCTTCCTGAACTCACCACTTTTCTCCAATCCCTCGGCTGTCAAAACGCTGTTAACCTCGATGGGGGCGGCTCTACCACTATGTGGATTCAGGCGCAGCCGGAGGGCGGAATCGTCAATATGCCTTGCGATAACAAGCGCTTTGACCATGCCGGTGAAAGACCGGTTGCCAATGCCATCGCTGTCATGAAAAGGAAATAATCCCAAGTATGGTTTTACCGCATGTCGGACACCATTCTGTGTGTTTCATACTTTCTTCGGGTACTTTTGGGATAAATGGAGCAACAAAAATTCCCGGCGGTTCTATTACGAACTTGCAACA
>CAYTNI010000205.1:0-5985 GCA_964439115.1 uncultured Saprospiraceae bacterium | reverse complement strand
CCTTGGCTTGACTGCCTGGCAGTGGTAACGAACTAATAGCAGCACTATCGCGTCTTTAATTTCCCCTATTTCATGTATTCTTATTGAGTGGCCATCAATAACCCGATATTCAGAAGGCGCTCTGCCACTAAGGATAGTTTCATGTTGTCTTCCTCCGGTCATCCTCCTCAAAAACAACCCTTTCAGTCAATAAAAGCATCTATGCACAAATAGATTCTCTCGCCACCCAAATTTCCAAATCATCCAACAGGCTCCTCCGCCTACACGAAGCAAACCCAATTCCTAAGCCCCCCCGTTCCGCCCTACTACCCATAATGGATCCCGCACCACTACCGGCAAAATCCTAAAGCCCCAAAATTTAAGTTTACAGGGTATCGAAGTTTTGCCCTACCTTTATACGCAGCAATGCCAAATGTGTATGCCCGGCTTTTCTGATATTAAAAAAGGACTCTCCAGCCTCACGGCACTCGAGAACGATTTGAACCTGAAACAACTTCAGATCAATCGGCTGCTCAGCATCACTCAGGCCATCAACAACAACGTCTCTGCCGAAGGTCTCTACGATATGTACAAATCCTTCCTCGGCTGGGAACTGGGCATCAAAAAAATGGCGCTCTTCGTCCATGAAGAGGAGGAACACTGGCGCTGCGCCGGCACCATCGGCATTTCCGAAAAACTGCTGCCCCTCGATATCGGCAAACTCCTGCCCGCCTACTCCCGACTGGGCAACCTGCAAGGCAGCGAACATCCCTTCATCAAAGAGTTTGATGTGGTGGTGCCCGTACATCACAAAGAGCAACCCATCGCCTACGTCTTCATCGGTGGCTTTGCTCCCGACGAAGACCGCTACGCCAAAGTGCAGTTCATCACCGCCATCACCAACGTCATCGCAGTTGCCATCGAAAATAAAAGGCTCTTCAAACGCCAACTCGAACAGGAACGCCTCAAACGGGAAGTGGAACTCGCCGCCGAAATTCAACAGCTCCTCATCCCCAAAGCACTACCCAAAAATACACACTACGACCTCGCCGGGGTCTATCGCCCCCAAATCGGCGTTGGTGGCGACTACTTCGACTACATGGAATTCGATGACGGCAAGCTCGTCTTCTGTATCGGCGATATCAGTGGCAAAGGTATCGCCGCCGCCATGCTGATGGCCAATTTTCAGGCTAACTTCCATACCCTGATCGCCAAAAGGGAGGCACTCGATGACTTCATCATTGACCTCAACACTACCGTAAACCGGGTCACCGAAGGAGACCGTTTTATTACCTTTTTCATCGCCGAGTACCACCCCGATACACGCATCCTGCACTACGTCAACGCCGGCCATAACCCCCCGGTGCTGGTGTCCGATGATCAGTTCCAACTCCTCTCCAAAGGCTGCACCATCCTGGGCTCCTTCAAACAGCTCCCTAAGGTGGAAATAGGCCATACAAAGGTGGATGGCGATGCCAGTATTTTTACCTACACCGACGGGCTGACCGACCTTAGAAACGCCGACGGCCGGTTTCTGGATGAAAAATTCCTCCACCAGTACGTCCGCCAATATTACAGGTTGCCACCGGTAGAATTCAACCGCCAGCTCATGGAGCAAATCGAACTTTTTAAAGGGGATCAGGCCTGGCCCGACGACTTTACCATGCTGACCTGCAGAATTTTTTCCTGAAAAATTAGCCGCATAGTGGAATTTTCGGGGTTTGGGCGTCTTTATAGCAAAACCCCAATCCATAAGCTATGCAGGAACACTTTCTCCACTTCCTCTGGCGCACCAGGCGCTTCGACCTCAGCCACTTGCGCACCACACAGGGCGACCCTATTGCCATCCTCGACTGGGGCGCGTACAATACTCATGCCGGACCGGATTTCCTGCACGCGCGCCTGCGCATCGGCGACACCCTTTGGGCCGGCCATGTCGAAATGCACCTTAAAGCCTCCGAATGGATGCGTCACAAACACCAATTCGACGAGGCCTATCGAAATGTCGTTTTGCATGTGGTACTGGAAGAAGATGAGCCCGTCCTGCTGCCCGGCGGCGAACGGCTGCCCTGCCTCGAGCTGAAACAGCGCATCCCCGCACGCCTGACCGGCGAGTATCTCAAATTGCTACACAGCGCTAATTGGATTCCCTGTCAGAACCTGATTCGGGAGGTGCCCGACATCCCCCGCAAACTGTGGCTCGACCGTCTCGTCGTGGAACGCCTGGAACTGCGCACCGGTATTGTGGCGCGAATATATGCCGAAGCCGGCCAGGACTGGGATGAAACCTGCTACCGCATTCTGGCTCGCTACCTCGGCGCTAAAGTCAATATTGAACCTTTTGAAGCGTTGGCTCAGATTACACCGCTGCGCCTGCTGCAAAAATACCGCAACAACCTCTTTCGCATGGAAGCGCTCCTGTTCGGGCAGGCCGGTATGCTCAACCACGATTTCCTCGACCCGTACCCGCTCAAACTCAAAAGCGAGTATGATTTCCTTAGGAAAAAACACCAGTTGCAACCTTTGGCCGCATCACAGTGGAAATTCCTGCGCATGCGCCCCGCCTCCTTTCCCACCCTGCGCATCGCCCAATTGGCCGCCCTCATCTTCCAAACCGACCACCTCTTCAGTAAAATCCTGGCTCTGCAACAACCGGAAGAGGTGGCGCACATGCTGGAAGTCAAATTATCCAACTACTGGCAAAAGCATTTTTTATTCGATAAAGAAACCTCGCCTAAAGTAAAGACGCTAGGGCGCGATGCTGTCTTTTTACTACTCATCAATGCCATCGTTCCCCTCATGTTTTTTGTCGGCCAGCAGCGAGCCAACCAGGCCCTTTGCGATAGGGCACTCCAATTGCTTCAGTCGGCACCCCCCGAAAACAACAGTATTATACAGGGGTGGCAAAAAATTGGATTTCCCCCTATTTCTGCGAGCGATTCCCAGGCTCTTTTGCAGCTTAAACAATACTACTGCGACTCGCGGCGTTGTCTTGAGTGTGTTATCGGTGCCGCTATTCTGAAATGAAAGAGGCCTATGTGGTGGTTGTCACTTCCTTTTAGCCTCGCTTTGGGGTATATTTGCACAAATTATTACATTATGGAAAACCTGAACGCTATCGGTCTGGATATCAAAAAGTCCAGTCAACTCGCCGAAAAACTTAATGAACTGCTGGCGAATTATTCCATCTTTTACCAAAATACGCGGGGCTACCACTGGAACATCAGGGGCGAGAAGTTCTTCGAACTTCATCTGAAATTTGAAGAGCTCTACAACGACCTGCTCCTCAAGATTGATGAAATTGCCGAACGCATTCTCACGCTTGGCCATTCACCTAAACACAACTACTCAGATTATCGGAAGGTCTCCATGGTGGCAGAATGTGCTTTTGTGTCGGATGGCGCCACGGCAGTTCGCGAAGTCCTCGATGCTTTTAAACATATCATCACCCTTCAGCGCGAACTGCTCCAGCTCTCGGCCGACGCCAATGACGAGGGCACTAACGCGCTCATGAGCGATTATATCCGGGCCCAGGAAAAATTGGTTTGGATGTATTCCGCCTATCTCCATAAATAATCAACTACCACATGCCCAAATACCGTTTACTCTGGCTCGCACTCTTATTCGCTACTGCGCTGGAAGCTCAGCAAGATCTGAACACCCAGTTTCTGAGGGGCGTCTGGCAGTCTAATCGCACCAACCCGGCGCTATTACCTTCCGAAAAGGTAGTCATAGGACTGCCGGGAGTCTATGCCGGCGTCTGGCTCAGCGGTTTGAGATATGGCGATGCCATCACCAGGGATGCTGGCGGCAAGCCTTTGCTGGATATTGACCGCGCTATCTCGCTGATGGATGACCAAAGCCTCATTCGACAGCAAACCGAGGTGGAAACTTTCAGTCTTGGGCTGCGCCTTGGCCGCCTGGGCATAGGACTCGGCCAAGCGGTGCGCTTCAATGCCTTCACCGGATTCCCCAAAACACTGCCCCAGCTCATCTGGCAGGGCAATGCACAGTTTATAGGGGAGGATGTAGCTTTCGGTCCTGACTTACAGCTCACCGGCCTCAGTGAAATATATCTCGGCCTGGCCTACGAGGTGCTGCCCCAATTGACCTTGGGCGGCAGGGCTAAGTTCTGGAGTGGGCTGGCCGATGTATCCACCCCGCGAACCCAATTAGATCTGTTTACGGATTCTAACGGTTTTGACCTCCGCCTGAATGCGGATTTTCAGGCCAACATCACCGGCAGCGCCAGCTTCGACGGCTTCGAAACGCCCACCATAGACTTTCAATGGAGAGATTTTGCACTAGACCAACTTTTCGCTGCAAACAGGGGCTGGGGCTTCGATGTAGGCGCTGCCTGGAAAACGCCCAAACTCGATCTGGCCGTAAGCGTGCTCGACATTGGTTCGTTATACTGGAAAGAAAATGCCCGAAGCTACAGCCTGCAGGGCACCTTTGAATATAGAGGGCTGGATGTGCTGGATGGCGTTTTCAATGACTCCACAGATTTTAGTACCATCCTGGATTCCCTGGAAACACTTTATCAGCCGGTAGAAGCACTCGCGCCTTACCGCACCCGCATGCCGCCGCGGTTTTATCTCAGCGCCGGCTGGCAAATTGCTCCGAAGTGGCGCGTGGGAGGCGTTTTTTATGCGGAGCGATACCGAGGTCAGTCCTTCCATGCCCTAAACCTGAATGCCGCCGCCGATATCTTTTCCTGGTGGACTTTGGGTGCATCCTGGGGTATGCGAAACCAGCGGTTTGACCTTATCGGGCTGTTTGGAAGCCTTCGAATGGGGCCTGTTCAGCTCGTCGCATCCTCTGACAATTTGCTCGGAGCTGTTTTGATTAGCAACAGCCAGCATATCAATGCCCGATTAGGGATGAATCTCGTCTTCGGGCGCCCCGGCAGAAAACATATAGATTTACCCACCAATCCTTTGGACAGCAATGAATGACGTTTGGACGCGCTATGCCCGGCTTTTGGTTCAATACTGTATGGACATAAAGCCGGGTGACCGCCTTCTGGTGGAGAGTACTTTGTTGGCAGAACCGCTTGTGACTGAGGTGTATCGGGCTGCCTTGCATGCGGGTGCCGCTGTGGATGTAGAACTGGACTTCCGTTCCAAGCGCCGCATACTGTTAAATGAGGGTACTGAACATGCCCTCTCGCATGTTTCACCCACCTACACCACCGCCATGGCTGAATACGAAGCCTATCTGTACATCATGGCACCATTTAATCTGCGCGAAGACCAGGAGAGCGACCCCGAGCGTGCAGCCATTCGCAGCCGGGCACTCAAGCCCATGCGGCAAAATTACTTCGAGCGCACAGCCACTAAGGCTATGAAGCGCAATTTATGTCTTTTTCCCACCGATGCAGGCGCACAGGAAGCGGGGATGTCGCTGGATGCCTATCGGGAGTTCGTCTTCAGGGCTTGCCGCCTCTTTGACGAAAATCCCGTAGAAAGCTGGCTCAACGTGCGCCGAAATCAGCAGCAAATTGTGGATTTGCTCAACAATTGTAAGCGCATCCGCTATGTGGGCGATGGCACAGATATCAGCTTTTCTACCGAGGGGCGCACCTGGATCAATTCGGATGGCCAGACCAATATGCCTTCCGG
This sequence comes from uncultured Saprospiraceae bacterium, assembly GCA_964439115.1. Classification (GTDB taxonomy): domain Bacteria; phylum Bacteroidota; class Bacteroidia; order Chitinophagales; family Saprospiraceae; genus UBA2329. The sequence goes on along the minus strand of CAYTNI010000205.1, from coordinate 382 downwards.
CGAAGTTTATACCTCACCTGTGGAGGATTCGGTCAATGGCGTAGTGCATTTTACCTTTCCCTCTATATATAACGGTGCGGAAGTAGAGGGGGTTACCCTATGGGTGAAGGACGGCTTCATCGAATCCTGGGACGCTCGCCGCGGCCGGGAGGTGCTCGATCGGGTATTCGCCATTGAGGGAGCCCGGCGCTTTGGTGAGGCGGCTATCGGAACCAACTACCGCATCAATAGGTTTACCAAAAATATTCTTTTTGATGAGAAAATAGGGGGTACCGTACACATGGCCGTTGGGCAGTCCTATTTGCAGGCAGGAGGCAAAAACCAGTCTGCAGTGCATTGGGATATGATTGCAGACATGAAAAACGGCGGGATGATCTTCGCC
>CAYTNI010000204.1:0-6019 GCA_964439115.1 uncultured Saprospiraceae bacterium | reverse complement strand
ATTCTACATTCCTTTCGGATTTTGTTAGTGATGTTGTTATTGAGTTGTTATTAATTTTAATAATAGTTGCACTTTGATCATCAATTTTAAAAAGCTATTTGATTTATGATTAAAACATTTCTGAAAAATAACCCTGGAGGCCGCCGTTTTTTCTAATCCCATCTGTTGAGGTAACAAAAGCACCGCGCCTCAAGTTTCCACGGGATTTTTATACATTAAGGCAGCTTTGACCAACTTATCAACGTTTTCTTTCAGATATCTGATTCATGGATGAGTTGGCTTATTTGAAAAATAAAACAAACGTACTACCTTTGATTCAAACTTTCTTCCGATGGATATTTCATTGCCATTGGGTTATGGAGAACAGGATTTCATCAGAGCCTGTGCCCGCAAGGAAACCTGGGCGCAAAGGCTTCTCTATGAAGAATATTACGGGCCGATGATGGCGCTATGTATGCGCTACGCGGGTAATGACGACGATGCCCTGGATATCCTGCATGAAGGGTTCATCAAGATTTTTAGAAATATTGCTCAATACCAGCCGGACACATCCCTGCACGCCTGGATTAAACGCATCATGGTCAATACCGCCATTGATTTCTATCGGAAAAATATCCGAAGACGCACCGATGACATCGAGGCCGCTTTTGATTTGAGCGATGGGGAAGCAGATGCCGTCAGCCAATGCTCTGAAAAGGAAATCCTCGAGGCAATTCAACAACTCTCACCGGTATATCGAACGGTCTTCAACCTGTATGTCCTCGAAGGGTATTCCCATCGCGAAATTGCCAACCTGCTCGGCATCACGGAAAGCACATCCCGCTCCAACCTGGTGAAGGCGCGGCTCAAGCTAAAAGATATCCTCACCTCTCGAAAGTTCGGCTACGATGAGCAGGAATAATACCATAGACCATCTCATCCGGGAAAAATTGTCCCGCGTCGCTCCCGTTCCACCCAAGGGGGATTGGGAGCGACTCATGAGCCGTATGGAGCAAAGCCCCCACGACGAAACCGGAGATACTGAAAAATTTGACCAGCTCGTTCGAAAAAAAACCATCGAGTCCGCTCCGCAAGGGCTCAATGCACACTGGGATCCCTTGCTCAAAAGGCTCGATCGCATTTACTGGCGCGAACGACAAATCCTGAACGCAAAAATCCTCGAAATCACCGGCATTTTATTGCTCCTTCTATTGGTGGACGGGCATTTCGCCCAGCGGCAAAGCCATGGTCGTGCCATAAAGGATTATCCCACCCCAAGCGCGCAGCTTTCCAAAGCCCTCAACCCGCCAAATCTGACAGCTCCTATACCCCAACCTGCCTCCCGAACTTCCAAATCGGTGCCTTCCCCTTACCTGACAGCCCGGATACCCATGCAATTAGGGAATACCGCGATGTCATTGCCTTCCCCGAACCTTTTTCCAAACCTGGTCAAACTGCAGAGAAGCCGCATCGCTCCCTTGAGTACCCTCGCACTTTCCTATCTTCGCCCAATATCACCACCGGCCTTCTCCATGGAAAAACCGCTTCTGGAAGAAACTCCGGTTTTGGAACAAACCTCCTTCCAGGCCACCGCATTCAACCCTCTTACCGCGTCGGGAAAAATCTTGCGCCTACAGCCAAAATCATTCGTTGCGCTAAGTATGTTTGGCGGCCCTGATATCAATCTCGTGATAACCGATGCATCCATGAGCAAACCAGCCGGCCCGGTCTTGTCAGATATTTCTATCCCGGCGTATATCCGTTACACCTTTGGCTATTCCGGGGGCGCTACCCTAAGCTTCGGCAAAGGCCGTGTCTCCATGGCCACCGGAATGATTTACACCGCCAAACAATACCATGCCCGCCCCGTATTTTACATCTCCGGCAGCCTCAGCAATGGCTTCTACGGAGAAGGCATTACCAATATTGAACATAATATTCTCACCGTTCCCATCCAGTTACGCTACGATGTCATGCGTAGGCAAAACTGGCTTGCCTATGGCGCTATTGGGGCGAATTCACACCTAGTCCTGGAATCCAACTACACCGTCGCCGGGGAAAATGCCTTCAGAAACAGTGATTTTAATCCTCCGGCATACGTGTTTGACCACTCAGGCCCGACCAGCCGCTCTGTACTTGATTTGTCTGGTTCTGAAAAAGGCTGGCTGCAAGGCGGAGGGTTCTCCGGCAATACCTTTTTTTCCACCAGTTTGTCTCTGGGGCTGGAACGCCAGTTCAACAATGGGTTCACCTTCTTCCTGCAACCAACCTACTATCATACCGTATATCATCTCTCTCGTCGCGGTATTGGACCTGATCAGGAGCGAATCCATACGCTCTCTGTTTACACGGGTGTGAGAATAAGGCTGAAATGACGGTTGTGTAAGTCCGGCCTTTATCGTTATTTTGCACCCCGTAAGCAAAATGACTTTTCCCGATGAATGCCACATGGATCATTGCCAAAAGGGAACTTCGATTCAATTTTGACTCCCTCACCGCCTATATTGTGGTGGTGGGCTTCCTGCTGTTTACCGGCGGGTTTACCTGGCTGAGCCAAGCCTCAAATATTTTTTCCATCAACCAGGCCGACCTGGGCGTTTTTTTTAGCGTTGCCCGATGGACTTTGTTCTTTTTCATCCCGGCACTCACCATGCGCATGCTGGCCGAGGAGCGAAAGTCGGGTACTATTGAGTTGCTGTTGACCCGCCCCGTGTCCGACTGGCAATTGGTAATCGGCAAGTTTTTATCGTGCTGGATTATGGTGGCATTGGCGCTGGCACTCACCATACCATATTATATAACGGTGAGCCAATTGGGGGATATTGACCATGCAGCGACCATCTTCGGGTACATCGGCTTATTGCTGATGAGTGCAGCCTATATCGCCATTGGGCTTTTTGCGGGAAGTTTTACCGACAACCAAATTGTTGCCCTGCTGCTATCCCTGTTGATGGGCATCTTCTTTCACCTGGTTTTTGAATTAATCGGCGCTTTCAGTCCGGGCTGGGCTGGAGAGTTCTTTTATTACCTCAGCATGAATAAACATCTGGACTCCATCTCCAGAGGGGTGCTCGACCTGAAGGATGTACTTTACTTTGCCTCCCTTACGGCGCTGGGACTTTTATTTACGACCTCCAATATCTCCAAACGCAAATAACGCCGGCAGACATGAAAAAACCGCTCTCTCTGCTGCTGTTGGCAGGAATTATCCTCGCCCTGAATGTCTTGGTTCAACCCTTCCTCCTTCGGCTTGATTTCACAGAAGGTGGGCAATACACACTGGGGAAGGCCACTAAAAATATCCTAAAAAACCTGGACGACCAGGTTACTGTCACGGCCTATTTTTCGGGCGGCCTACCCCCTGATATCGGAAAGGTCAGACGCGACTTTCAGGACTTACTCGTCGAATTTGCTGCTGCTTCCAAAGGAAAACTCGACTTCGTATTCGTAGAACCCCAAACGGATGCCCAAAAACAGGAAGCCGCCAACCTCGGCATCCAGCCCCTTACCATCAACGTACGCGAAAAAGATCAGGTCAAGCAACAACAAGCCTTCCTCGGGGCTGTCATCCGCACCAAAGACGATATGGAGGTCATCCCCTTCGTTGAGCCGGGCGCCTCCATGGAGTACAACCTGGCTTCCTCCATCAAAAAACTCTCTGCCCGTGAAAAACCTACCGTAGGATTTATCACCGGGCACGGGGAGCCGTCACTGAATGAAATCTCAGAAGCCGTTCAATTGCTCAGCCGACTGTATGACGTTACCGTAATTGACTTCTTCAGCACACCTGATATTCCCGACAGCGTCAAAGTGGCTGTCATGCTCGCACCCAAGCAACCCCTCCCCGCCGAACACTTTGATGCCCTTGACCGATACCTGGCCAAAGGGGGCCAACTCATTACCGGCGTCAACCGCGTAGAGGTGGATATGCAAACCGCCATGGCCAATGCCCTACCCACCGGACTCGAGGCATGGCTACTCAGCAAAGGGCTGGAAATAGATACCGCGCTCGTCATTGATGTACAATGCGGCGCCGTCAGCGTACCTCAAAGCCTGGGCATGATTCAGTTCAATACCCAGGTGAAATTCCCTTACCTTCCTCTGGTAAACAGCTTTGCTGATCACCCCGCTGTACGAGGCCTCGAGCAGGTGCTCTTTCCCTATGTCAGTCCCCTACGCTTTGTAGGTAATCCCAGTGGGCCAATCCGGTTTGAACCCTTAGTGTTCAGCTCCACCAAAACCGGCATTCAAAAAACCCCTTTGACCCTTCAGGTGGTAGAAAAAAAATGGACTGAGGCCGATTTTCCCCTTCAGGGGCTGATTCTCGGAGGGGTGCTCAGCGGTCCACTTTCCGGGGATAAATCTACCCGAATGCTTGTCTTTGGCGACGGCGACTTTCCGCTGTCCGGCCAACAAGGCAGGGCCATGTCTCCCGACAACGTCAACCTGCTGGTCAATGTCATTGACTGGATGGGTGACGACAGTGGCCTGATGGAGCTTCGTACAAAAATGGTAGGATCCAGGCCCTTAAAAGCAGAATACCTGCTGGAAGAATCCCATGGCAAGCGCCAAACCATCAAATGGTTGAACGTTGCACTACCCGTAATACTGACCATAATCACCGGAATATATTTTCAACAGCGCCAATCGGCCATCCGCAGGCAACGCCAGGAACAGTCTTTTGAATAAACACCTAACCGATGAAATTAAATATCAAGCCGCACATCCCTTTGATATTCAAGGGCGCTGCAATGGGCATTGCTGAGGTCATTCCCGGCGTTTCCGGTGGAACCATCGCTTTTATCACAGGCATATATGAACGCCTGCTGCATGCCATCAAGTCAATTTTAAGCCCGGGCATCTACAACGCCTATAAAAAAGGGGGATTTAAAGAGCTTTGGAGCTATGTGGATGGCACCTTCCTGTTGTTTCTGCTGGTAGGGATGGCTTCCGGTATGGTTTCCGGGGTGTTCGGCGTTTCTCATTTGCTGGAAACTTACCCGGAGTTGCTTTGGTCTTTCTTTTTTGGATTAATCATAGCCTCGTCCATCTTTGTAGGGAAACAGGTTGGCTCCTGGGGGATCAAGGAGATATTGGCGCTGGTATTAAGCACTATTGTGGCACTGTACTATACGCTCGCAGCTCCGTCGCAGGGTATTGATGCGCTTTGGTTTGTCTTTTTATGTGGCACTATCGCCATCTCTGCGCTGATGCTGCCGGGGATTTCCGGAAGTTTCATGCTAGTGTTACTGGGTATGTATGGAAATATTTTGGGTGCCGTAAGAGGTTTGCTTGCCGAGCAGCGCCCGGAGTACCTGATTACCGTTGTGGTATTTGCAGCTGGTTGTCTGTTGGGGCTCGCCACTTTCTCAAGGGTGCTTACCTGGACGTTCAAGCATTATCACAACATTACCATGGCTGCATTAACAGGATTCATGGTAGGCTCTCTCAACAAAATATGGCCCTGGCGTCAAGCCATAAGCTGGAGATTGAATAGTGAAGGCGTACAGGTTCCGCTTTTAGAGGTCAGCGTCTGGCCAACTCAATACGAAAATCCGATGATTGGGGGATGTATCGCCCTGATGATTTTGGGATTTTTACTGGTATGGGCAATTGAAAAAATGGGACTCAAAAAGTAATCTACTCCAATACAGCGAGGAGCTCACTCATAATCATGGCGGTAGCACCCCATATAATACGTCCTTCTACTTCAAAACAGGGCACATCGGGTAGAATCATGCCCGCACCAAAGGAAATATCCGCACGCTGTTTGCCTACCATGCCCCAAAAAACCGAAAATGGAGCTTCCAAGATGGCTTCCACTTCTCCTTGCTGGGGCATCAGAACAGGCGTTTGAGGCAAATACCCTACAAAAGGGAATACATGAAAATTGCTCACCGGAATGTACAAGTCTGTCAAAGCGCCCAGAATGCTGACCTCTCCTCTCGGCACACCAATTTCCTCTTCACTTTCCCGAAGGGCTGTATCTAAAAGAGTGCCATCCTCAGCATCCAATCGGCCGCCCGGAAAACTAATCTGG
>CAYTNI010000203.1:0-6029 GCA_964439115.1 uncultured Saprospiraceae bacterium | reverse complement strand
GGCATAAGTGGAAACACAGGAAGGCGTACTTTGAAATCTGACGCGAATCTGATACTCGCCGGGCACCAGTGCGCCGAATACATTAGAGGACTGCCAGGTAGAACCATCATTGATACTGTATTCCATAGTGCCGGAACCAACCGCATTCACCGTTATTACTCCGGTATTGACTACACAGTTGGGTTGCGAGACTGTTGGTGCATTGACCACAGGCGCCTGGGGTGGCGGGTTGATGGTAACCGGATTGCCGGAGAAAGCTGTGACGCAGGTGGTAATACTTTGCAAGCGAACCCGGATATTGTAGGTTCCGGGGATTACACCGGTAAAAGTATTTGAAGTTTGCCAGGTGGAGCCATTATTGATACTGTATTCCAAGGCTCCTGTGCCGGTGGCATTAACTACAATTGTTCCTGTCGGAACAGCGCAGGAGGCCGGCTGTGTGATAGTGGGTGCCTGTACCACCGGTGGGGTGCAGCTGACCGAAGTAACGGTGATTGGTCGGCAATTCGTACTAAAAAAAGCACAGCTACCGCCCGCGAGCACTGCCTGGATGGTTTGGTTTATCCAATTGGATGGATTTACGGGAGGAGGTACGGTACCCAAAGCCCGGTAAGTTGCACCATATATACAATAGCTACCGGGTGTCAGGGAGGAAAAATCCGAATTTGCACTCACCGCCACAATCTGATTGTTACTCGTATTGACGGCCACGTAGGTGTAGGCGTAATTCACAGGAAGAATTACACCATTGTATATGTTAGAACCAAAAGGTTTGGTAAAGTTCACGGTATAGAAAGAGGGCAGGAAAGGCGTAGAAACGCTAAAACTGCTTACCATCAAGATGTATTGGTTACCGGCAACCAGAGTGGCTGACACGGAAGACCCCAGGCTCACGGAACCTGTTCCTGAAGGGCGAATGGCACTGCTTCGAATATGGCCGGTACATCCCGGTCCAAGGAAGGGCGCCTGGTAAAGATTCATGACAAGGCCAAATGGACCGCTGAGGGTAAACGTGTAGGAACCCGATACATCCGGTGTAAAAAGATAGGTATCGTAATTGACTACATTGGAGGCAACTGCACAGACTGCCGGAGAGCCATCAGAGAAAATGAGCTGTCCGAAGGGGTCTGTGGAGGCGATATTACCTGCAAAGCTCGACACAATCGTACCAATATTATTGGTCATGTTCAACAGGAGGCCGGGACTGCCGGCAGGAAGCGCCAGCGGCGTTACCGGGCTCACCTCAGTGGAGGGTGCCCTGCAATCAGAGGTTATGGTAAAATTGGCATTTGAAATATCGAAGAATACGATACACGGATTGTTGGCACATTCTATCATAATTCTGGCAGAACCGGTATTGGTCACCCCTGGTGGGATGGTGACAGTTTGGGCCCCGTCATTTGGAGTAGGCCCTGTAAGCAAGTAGGGGAAGGTGTAGCCGCCGTCAATAGAAAGCCGAATATTGACATTATCGCAGATGCTGGCCGTTCCATTTACATCCCAGGCTACATTGAGGGAGGAGCCGGCTGCAGCCGTTATACCTGCGGCATTGGGCGCAGTAACGGTGAAGGGGCCGCTGGAAGCGATGTTGAGATCCAGGGTTGCTGTATGGATACCGCCGCCTCCGGTTTCCCAGTCTCTGCCGGTAAGTTGCATGCTGATGGTACGAGCCACACTTGGCAAAGGTTCAAAGGGTGAATCGTAGCTATTGGCAATCACAAGAGGTAGGCTTGGGAAAAATCTCGTCGAGGAAGTGGTAGGCGGGTAGCTTCTGAACAAGGGGGCTTGCTCACTGGCGGCGGCGGCGGCGCCAATCAGTCCCTGGGTAGGAGATCCGGGACCGTCCTCGTCTATTTGTTCCCAGTTGTAGTAAATCTCATCGCCGTCGGCATCTGTGCCGGCGCCCGTGAGGCGGAATGGCGTCCCCTTGGGAATGGTTGTACTACCGCTACAGGGGTTTGAAGTCACTACAGGGGGGGTATTGCCGCTTGGCGCAGCGAAAGCGCAGTTGGTATTGTTCATTCTGGCAACTGCCGCCTCCAGACTGGTAGTATGGAAGTAATTGTCCTGCTCCCCACCCGATGGGATATTTTGGCCTGGGCCACATAACCCGTTGTAAGACATGATGGTGGTTCCACTTCCAATTTCATAGCCTGATGTAGAGCTAATATTGCCCTGACAGCCTGAACCGCTACCGTTGAAAGTATGAGGCATATAAAACTGGTGGCCGACTTCATGGGCAAACAAGGAAACATCGCCGGCTGGAGAACTACCTACAGAACTCCAGGCACCAGCTTTGAGGCGACCGGTGGCGCTGCCCGGCACAAGGCCGTTACTACACAAGCCGAAATAGGCAATACCGCCGCCCCAAAAGGGGTTGCCCCCTGAGCTGTGTAACACGTGCCCAATATCGTAGGCGTTGAAGTCCGGCCAGTTTAAGGCAACTGCTTCTGCGGCCATAAGGGTGCGGTCATCATTTGAGGAGGGGAAGGGATCGGTAGAGGGATTCAGGTAAATTACGGGAGGAAGAATATCAAAATTGACGGCCAGCTCCTTCTCGTAGATGGCCTCCAATGCGGCCATTTGTCCGACAATGACTAAGGATACCGGACCTCCGGATCCACCGTGCGCCTGAGCAAATTCGCCGGTGGTTACCAGGGCAAAGGTATAATTCCGCAAGTCACTGCCGTTGGAAATGATACCCTTCTCCTCGCTGCCGGGATCGGGTACGCCTAAGCGGTCTTCGAATCCGCAGGTAAGAGAGTTTCGGGAAAATGGCCCCTCTTGAACTCTGTGCATCAACGGGCTTTCAAAATCTTCGGGATAAATCTCCACAAGACCGTTTGGCGTAAAGATATGTGCAATCATCCCATGTGGAGAAAGGGTAGCCCTTCCCCAATAGCCCGATTGGTCAGCAGCCTTGATTTTGTAGGTGGCAAAATCCGGGTACTGCGCGGCAAATGCTGGATTCATAATGTCGTACCGCACCCAGTTGAATTGCTTTTGCCCGCCTTTCGGCATGGGCAGCGCATAGGTGAACGGACGGTTTTTTTCTTCCATGCTACCCTCCGCCGGAGCAGCAGCCAAATCCATCGAAGCCGAATGGACGTCAACCGCAGCAACCCTTCCAGTTTGAGCGACAAGCCCAAAGGATGGCCCGGACAGCGTCCAGGCAAACAGGAAAAACACGCGGATGGAATGGAAGAAAACAGTTTTTGAGGACTGGCTGAGAGAAAGCCGACCGGGCGTACCATTCGGGAGAAAATGGATATTGCCCCTTGTAGTGATTTTTAATTGCATCGGTTTTGGTTTGTTCCAAGGGAGTATTTGGCGATAAAATGCGCAAAAAGCGCATAGTATGCTGTAGATAGCTGATTCATTGTAGTGTCATGTTTTTGCTAATCGAAATACGATGAAAAACCTTTCATCCTGTTCCAACTATGCCTCCCCTGACAATTGTGTCATCGGGATCAATACCCCTTTTGTGTAGCTGTATAACTGGGTTTTTAAAAGTTTGATGCAAAATTAAACGTCATCCCTCAAAAAAACAACATCGGAGCCAAAAAATTGAAAAATCAAACGCAATCCTAACCTATTCAGACAATTATTCAACCTCTGGGAATGTGACAATTATCAGAAGGACAGTATGACTTTCGTCATTTACAGCAAAAGTCATTGTCTTTATTTTTACCCCACAAAACGATTGTATGCCTGAAGCAATGCCATTAGCCGAAATCGAGGCTAAAGATAATCCCGGTGTTCGTGATACTCCGGAGTGTCACCATTGTGGTGAAATTTGTAATGAGCATGTTTTTCTGCTGGAAGACAAGCCCTTTTGCTGTGAAGGATGTAAAATGGTTTTTGAGATTCTACAGTCTAATGGACTTTGTCAGTATTACGACCTGGATGAAAAGGCGGGGGTCAGTCTAAAGGGAAAATCAAAAGCGGCCTACGCCTTTCTGGATGATCCTGAGGTAGTAAACCGGCTGGTTGATTTTTCTGACGGAACGCTCACCCGCGCCACCTTTTACATTCCGCAGATGCATTGCGCCTCCTGCATCTGGCTGTTGGAAAACCTTTATCGGCTCAATCAGGACGTGCGAAACTCCAGTGTCAATTTTACTAAAAAAGAAGCCTATATTACCTTTTCAACAGCACATACCTCTCTGAGGAAGGTCGTGGAACTGCTGGCAGATATCGGCTACGAGCCTGCCATCACCCTCCACGACCTGGAAGAAGACCACAGACCCCTCATCAATCGGGATTTTTACTACAAGCTCGGTGTTGCCGGTTTCGCATTCGGCAATATCATGTTGCTGAGTTTTCCGGAATACCTCGGCTTGGAGAAAGCCTCCGACTCCTTTTTCCACACCCTTTTTGGTTATTTGAACATTTTATTGAGCATCCCCGTCCTTTTATACAGCGGACGCGAATACTTTCACTCCGCCTGGGTTGGTCTTAAGCAACGTCAACTGACCATTGATGTACCCCTGGCCCTGGGAATTGCGGTGCTTTTCATCAGGAGTGTGTACGACATTGTTACCCAAAGCGGTGCCGGTTTTCTGGACAGTCTTGCCGGGCTTGTCTTCTTTCTGTTGATTGGCCGTTGGTTTCAGCAAAAAACCTACCACCACATTTCTTTTGAGCGCGACTACAAATCCTACTTCCCGATTGCGGCTACGCTAAAAACAGGAGGCTCCGAAACCAGTGTATCCTTAGACAAGCTCAAGCCGGGTGATGTCCTCATCATTCGGCATAAGGAGCTGATTCCTGCTGATGGCGTCGTGATGCACGGCGAGGCACTCATGGATTACAGCTTTGTCACTGGTGAATCGGATCCTGTTACCCGAAAAAGTGGCGAAAAAGTTTTCGCAGGAGGCCGTCAAATGGGGGCTGCAGTAGAAATCTCCCTGACACGCAAAGTTTCACAAAGTTACCTCACACAGCTTTGGAACGATGAGGCATTCACCAAAAAAACCGAATCAAACACCTCTCGGATTGCCAACCGGATTGGTCGTTATTTTACAGGAGCAATTCTTTTGATAAGCGCGCTGACCTTACTCTACTGGTTGCCAAGGGATACGACTATTGCTTTCCAGGCATTCACCGCCGTATTAATCGTGGCTTGTCCCTGTGCGGTGGCTCTTGCAGTACCTTTTATTTTTGGAAATGTACTTCGCATTCTTGCCCGGAATCATTTTTTCCTGAAAAACACAGGCGTTATTGAATCCATTGTAGAAACCCAGGCTGTAGTTTTTGATAAAACAGGTACCCTTACGCAAAGGCGTGAAAGTCAGCTATGGTTCTCCGGTTCCCCGCTTTCTCATGCAGAAAAATTAATGCTGTACAGTGCTACAGCCCCATCCTCCCATCCCGTCAGCAGAGGCATAGCTGCATGGCTGGAAGCAGACAATGCAGGAATGGCTGAACATGCTCCTGTTCCTGATGATTGGAGTGAGACTTCCGGCATGGGTGTTGAAGCCCGGTTTGAAAATATTACGCTACGCCTGGGGTCCGGGAAATTCATGGGCAATACCTCAGTGCCAGATCCGGGCCTTGCTAAAGGCACCTGGCTTCAAATTCAGGGAACCATCCGCGGGGCTTTTGTGATGAACCAGCTCTTCCGGCCGGCAACAGAGCGCGTTATCCAGGCTTTTTCGAGCAAATGGCCTTTGTATCTTCTCTCCGGCGACAATAACCGCGACCAGCCGGTGTTCCAGCCCATATTTGGCGAAAGCGGGAATATGCATTTCAACCAAAGCCCACAGGATAAGCTTGAGTTTATCAAGTCTCTCCAAAACCACCCGCAAAAGGTAATGATGCTCGGAGACGGCCTCAATGATGCCGGTGCCCTGCAACAGAGCGATGTGGGTATCGTTTTGGCAGAGGATACCAATAATTTCACACCGGCATGCGATGCCATCCTCGATGCCTCTGAGTTTGGGCGACTACCTGAATTTGTAGAATTTACCCGCCGAAGCACCCATTTGGTGTATTACGCATACGGCCTTGCCTTTGTCTATAATGTC
>CAYTNI010000202.1:5595-6060 GCA_964439115.1 uncultured Saprospiraceae bacterium | reverse complement strand
TTTGCTGTTATTTTTTGATGATGACTCCCGCGTCGGGCCAGACTGGATTTCGCAGCACTGGCGGGCGTTAAATTATTTCGGTTGTGATATTTCCTCCGGAGTTTCCATTTCCGCGATAGGCTCCCATCCACCGGTACATTACAGTTTTTATCGCTGGAGCGACCAGATAGATACCGGCAACGTGTTGGTATGCCGCTCCGTGTTTGAAAAAATAGGCCTTTTCGACCGTCAGTTTGAGCGACAGCGCATGGGCGACAGCGAATTTGGACTTCGGGCTTACCTGGCGGGATTCCGAAATATTTCCAATCCCGGGGCATTGAGGCTCCACCTAAAAGCTGCCGAAGGTGGACTGCGCCAGATGGGTAGCTGGGATGGATTTCGCCCAACAAGATGGTGGGCGCCCAGGCCGGTACCGAGCGTGCCTTCACCGGTCCCTACTGGGACTCGAAAGATACGGGGACATAT
>CAYTNI010000202.1:0-5585 GCA_964439115.1 uncultured Saprospiraceae bacterium | reverse complement strand
GCAGCACTGGCTATGCTGGCTTACCATGTACCGGCTTCTGTAGCGGATTACAAGCATAAATCACGCTATTATCTACCGTTGGAAGGACTAAAATTCTTGATACTCATCCCACTTTTGGCCATTCAGGTAATCATGTCCTGGTATAAAAGCAACCGGATGCTACGAAAACAAAATGCGGGAATCAAATTTCCCGTCCCACGAAAGGTATCTCAGCCAACCAAATCCATATAATCACCACCGGTTGAAAATTCTTCAAATTATAGACCAACTCAACGTGGGTGGTGCTGAGAAAATGGTTGTCACCCTGGCCAATCTGCTTTATGAACGAGGCCATGAAGTTCAGGTAGTATCCCTTTTGGGGAGTGGCCTGTTGGATAAACAGCTAAAACCTGGAGTTAGGCTCATTCACCTTCATCGTAGCTGGAAATGGCATCCTTCGTATATGTACAAATTAGTGCGCATCTGCCGAAGTTTTGACATCGTTCATGTACATTCGGCACACAACCTGCGATACGTATTTCTCGCATCGCGACTGTTTAAATTGAATAAACCCCTTTTTTTTCACGAGCATTTCGGGGATATTGAGTTCAACAGGAGCGTGAGCTGGCACCAGCGCTTAATTTACCCTAAGGTACATACCATTGCGGTATCCCGGAAGATAGTAGAATGGGCGCGAATACAGGTTGGCGTTCCGGATTCTAAAATACATCTGCTGCCCAATTTCCAGGATATTCAATCGCATGAAAGCAGGCCGCAAGCTAATGGCAAAGTCAACCTGGTTGCTGTTTCAAACTTCAGACCCACCAAAAACCTGGAATTTCTACTCCATTTTTTCCGGCAATTCTCAGCTCGTCATCCAGCAAGCCTCACCATCATCGGTCAAATTTCAGATTCTTCATACTACACTCACATCCAAGAAATTGCAACTGAATTAAAACTTCTGGACAGCATCAGTTTTATCCATGACTGCACGGATGTACAACCACTGCTTGGTCAGTTTGACCTCGCGCTGCACCCTTCGCGCTCAGAATCCGGGCCACTCGTACTGATTGAATATCTTGGGCACGGGCTTCCCTTTTTGAGCTATCGCACTGGAGAAATCGTCCAAATGCTAACTGAGGCCTTTCCGGATTGTGTCTTGCAAGATTTTGAAGTTGCTAATTGGGTGCATGCGGCATCATCTCTGCTTTCCAGCCACAGAAGTGATTTTCAAAAAAGGGCAACTGCATTTTACCACACACACTTTTCAGAGGAACAATGGGTAAGCCAATGTCTTCACATTTATCGGCTCGGCCTCGCCTGTTAATCGTCTCTGATACAGCCATGTATCAGTTTGAAGGTAAAATTTACGCATTTGAACCTGTGGTGCGTGAAATTGAACACTTTGCCCATTTGTTCAGCAAAATTACGTGGATCGGCTATCAATACCCCGGCACCCCGCCTCCTAATGCCCGACACTTAAACCCTGAAATTCCCATTGATTACCTACCACTTAAAGCTACCGGCGGACCAAGGCTAATTCACAAAATTCAGGTGCTACTTCGTGCTCCCGCTACGGGAATTGCCGTATGGAAAGCCCTGAAAACCAGTGATGTGGTACATAGTCGTGCTCCCTCCATGCCGGCATTTTGGGCCATGGTGATTTCCGCTTTTGACCAGAAAAGGCGCTATTGGCACAAATATGCCGGTGATTGGACCAATCCCAGGGCACCTGTTTTTTATGGATTACAGCGCCGGGTTTTGCAACGCATCCCGCATGTAGTAGTAACCATGAATGGGCCTGTCTCTCCGGATACACCACACTGTCTAAGTTGGTTAAATCCTTGTATTTCCGAAGAGGAATTAAAGGCGGCCGCGCAATTTTTTCCTTTAAAAGATTTCGACAATCCGCTTCAAATCTGCTTTTCAGGACAATTGTCGGCTAACAAAGGCCTGCTTCAACTCATCGAGGCTATGACGCTGCTTCCCAAAGGTATGGTTGCCCGTCTGTGCATTGCCGGCGATGGCCCCCTTTTTGCCACTTTACAAAAAATGGTAAAAATGGCAGATCTCCACATGGTTGAATTTACGGGGAACCTTTCGCGGCGTGCCTTGGAACAAGTATATCGCGAGTCGCATATTCTGGTATTGCCCTCTGCATCGGAGGGATTACCCAAAGTTGTGCCCGAGGCCTGTGCCCATGGCTGCGTTCCCATTGTGAGCGCAATCCCGGCACTTATACCTCTTTTTTCAGAAAGCCTCCAGGCCCTGATTCTTCCGGAAAACAGCCCGGCCTGTATTGCCACCGCCATTAGAAAGCTCTCGCATGACCGTCAATTGCTAAAGGCTCTCGCCTTGGAATGCCAAAAGCTATCACAGCGATTCACTTACGAAAATTACGTACGGCGCATCCGACAGGAAATACTCCATGAAATCGTTTGAATTTCATTTACTGATACACCTTCTGGCAGGTGCATTATGCGCCATGATGCCTGAATTGGTCATACCATGGGTTATCTATATCATTTTCTACGAGGGTACATTACGGGTTTTTTCCACCCAAAATGCCACCGGACAAGCACATCTTGCAGCCGGGTATGTGGTGGCCATGGAGATGCTGCTGCGAATGTCGCGCGTTGGGCTTCCCCATGAACTGACCAAATACGCTGCCGCTTTCATTTTGTTGAACGGGATAATCGCAAGGCCGGTATCGCGGCACGGCGCCGGTTGGTTTGTCCTGTTTTTCGTTTTACAATTGCCATCCCTGTTTTTATTGTCCGGAGCTGCAGATCTGGAAGAGGCGCGACAGTTTGCCTCATTCAATCTCTCCGGGCCATTATGTCTCGCGATTGCCGGTTTTTACTTCTTCCGCCGCCCTATTCCCAAGGAGGAGTTGGTGACCCTTCTTCGGCGGATATTACTGCCGATTGCCGGCACAGTAGCCTGGTTATTCATCCGGACGCCGAGAATTGCGGATGTCGAGTTCAGCTTTGCGGCCAATTTCGCTACCAGCGGTTATGGCCCCAATCAAATGGCCTCTGTACTCGGTGGGGGTATCATGATTATCGGATTGGCCTTTCTCTTCCAGTTGCGAATATTTCACCGAAATATCTGGGGGTTTGTGCTACTTGCGATGCTGGCTTACCGCGGCCTGCTGACTTTTTCCCGCGGCGGCATGGTTGCTCCGGTCCTGGTGCTTGGAATCATGGTGAGTTATTTTCTGCTTACAGACAGGTCTTTTCGCACCCAGTTTGGTCGGATAGCGGCGGTGTCCGTCGTATTGACGATTGGCGCCTATCTTAGCTACAACTATGCCAACCAGCAAACAGGAAGCGCCTTGTACAACCGCTATGCCGGCATCAGCTTTGGCAAGCGCGTAGGTATTGAAAAATATGCCTCCGGAAGGATTGAAATTGTAGGAACCGATTTCGCCATCTTCCGGGATCATCCATTCCTGGGCGCAGGACCGGGAATGGGGGCCGACCTTAGAAAGCTCTACGGCTACTGGGAGCGGGCAGTAGCCCATATTGAATTTTCGCGCCTTCCGGCAGAACACGGTTTATTTGGCATTGCGGCACTATTTATACTGATTGGGCTTCCCCTTCGTGAATTTTTCCTCAGAAAAACTATCGAAACGAGGTTTCTGCTCCTTGCCGGTGTACTCTTTTGCTTTGCTTTTATGGCCCATTCGGCAACTCGAATTGCCTTGCCTATGTACCTTTATGGATTGGGTTTTTCCTGGCCGGTATTCCAACGTCAATCCAAACCAAGAGAATGATACACCCGCCAGGCGTAAAGGATATCCGCCTTTTTATGGTAGGACATTTTTTCGAGGCTCGCTACGAACTACCCACTTCTCAGGCCGAAATACTGAGCAAGTTGCTCAAGCGGGAGGGAGCAACCGTTTATTTTGCCTCTACCTATTTTCACAAAATTCCCCGGCTGCTGGATACTCTTTGGCAAATGTGGAAATATACTTCCAATTACCAGGTGGTTCAAATACATAGTTATGGGGGCAGAGCCCTTTTGCTTGAGGATGCGGTGTCTTTGTGGGCAAAACTACTTGGCAAAAAAATCATCTTCACCCTCCATGCCGGCAGTTTCCCACAGAAAATCCGGCAATTCCCTGCCTGGTATAGGCGGGTTTACGGCCGTGGCAGCGCCATGACCTGCCCGTCGCCTTATCTTAAACATCAACTAGAAGCGTACCTACCCCCACTGCAAATTATTCCCAATCAGTTGGAGCTTGCTGCCTATCCCTTACAGGTAAAGCATAATTTTCAGCCGAATTTACTGTGGATGCGGACCTTTGAAGATGCCTACCACCCTGAAATGGCCCTGGAGGTGGTCAGTTTACTAAAACCCGATTTCCCGGAGCTCAGGCTTTACATGGCCGGTTCAGACCGCGGCCTGTTGCAAAGCATTAAGGAAAAAACACAAAAGGCCGGCTTAGAGGACCATGTCATTTTTCCGGGGTTTTTAAATCACAAGGACAAACTTCGCCTGTCAAAAGCCTGCGACATATTTTTGTGCACCAACCGAATTGACAATGCGCCCGTTTCCCTGCTGGAAATGGCTGCCTTGGGCTTACCCATCATATCTACGGATGTGGGCGGCATACCCTACTTTTTTCAGCATGGTCAAAACGCCATACTAGTACCCAACGGTGATGCTAAGGCCATGGCAGAAGCGGTAAAATCGCTGTGCCAACAGCCGGAGCTCGGTAAAAGGCTGGCGCAAAAGGCTCGCCAGCTGGCAGAAGAACACGATGAAGCCATCGTACTCCGACAATGGGCTAGTTTGGTTAACAGCCTGCAAAATCCCGAGGGCTAATGGGCTTTATGCAACAACACCTCTATCCCAGAATGCCTGTAGTTTTACAGCACGCCGCCATTTCCGCCTATGGTTACACCTGGCGAAAGCGGCGCTTTGGAGGCGTTTTCCGGGAAGCCTTGCGAGGTTTCAGGAAACGGGAGCATTTTAGCGAGCTGCAATGGTGTGATTATCAGACAATAAATCTCAGAAAGTTATTGCTGCATGCCTTTGATACCGTTCCATTTTACCACAAAAAATATACAGCTGCTGGCCTCACGAGGGCAAAGTTAACCCATTTTGAAATGGATCATTTGTCCAAACTACCTTATCTAACGAAAGAAGAACTTCGGCTATTCGGCACCGGTGAACTATGTTCCTCCCTCAGGCAAAAAGGTCGGTTTTTCAGCAGCAGCGGCACCACCGGAACGCCTGTACAAATTTTTTACTCCCCTTCCTTTCACCAAACTTTGCAGGCAGCCATGGAGGCTCGTGTCCGCAATTGGGCAGGTATCCATTTTGAACTGCCACGCGGAATGATTGGAGGGCGTCGGATTGTACCTCAGGCAGAAGCTAAACCGCCCTTGTACAGATACAATTGTGCGGAACGTCAGACCTACTTTTCCGCTTATCATATTTCAGCAGACAATGCACCGGACTACCTCCGAGGCATACAGCGATTTGGAGCCAGGTACATGACCGGATATGCCGTGAGCAACTACCTGCTCGCCTATTTTTTCAAAGAAACAGGCCTTCAACCTCCGCCAATGGAAGCAGTAATCACCTCCAGCGAA
>CAYTNI010000201.1:0-6095 GCA_964439115.1 uncultured Saprospiraceae bacterium | reverse complement strand
AGCATTCATTTGCGCAATTTCCCGCAACTTGGAGGCAAAGTAGTACTCTGAAATACCAGAAAGCCTACGGGAAGGCAAAATGACAGGAGGAGATTGGTAAGTATTGGCTTCTTGCATCATCGGATACAAATATTTCAGGCGTAATGCTTTCCCTGGCGGTAGGCACCGTGGATTTTCAGGCCATTAACTAAAGGTTGAAGGGCTTCTATGGCTTTTTTCCAGCCCACCTTGCCCTCGGTTACAAAGTCCACAAAAAACAGGTATTCCCAAGGCTTGCCAATGATAGGCGCCGACTGAATCTTCGTGAGATTTACCTGATAGGCTGCAAGCACGGCCAGGATTTTATACAGGCCGCCGACTTCGTGATTGACGCTAAAAGACATGGAAACTTTGTCTGCATCAGGGATTTCCCGGGCGTCCTCCTTTTTTTCGAGCACCAAAAAGCGGGTATAATTCTTTTTGTTGGTTTCAATACCATGGGCCAAAATTTCAAGCTGATACAGTTCGGCAGCCAATACCCCGGCAATGGCGGCCGCACCTTGCATTTGATTTTCCCGAATCATTCGGGCGGTCAGGGCGGTGTCCTCCGTTTCAATGAGGTGAATATGTGGGTAGGGTTTAAAAAAGTCGCGGCATTGAGCAATGGCGATTGGATGAGAATATACCTGGCGGATTTCCGAAATATGTTGGCCGGGCAAGGCCATCAGGTTTTGTGCGATGCGCAGGTGCAATTCGCCGACCACGCACACGGTGCCCTGATCCAGGAGTCGGTAATTGGCCATCAGGCTACCTGCCAGCGTATTCTCTATGGCCATCAAGGCCGTATCTACTCCGTCGCCCTGCTCCAGTCGAGCTACCAGTTCTTCAAAAGTGAGTGAGGGTACGATTTCCAGGTCTTCGCCTTCGAAAAAATGCCTGGCCGCTACTTCGTGGAAAGCGCCCTGAACACCCTGGATGGCAACCCGCCTCACGGATGTGGAGATTTCTGAGGTGCCTGATTGTGGAGATGGATGTACCATATTGTGAATTAATGGTGTACAGACAAAAAAAAAGTCCCGAAATTCGGGACTTGCATAGGAATAAACGTTAACACGCCATCCAAGGCAAGTCCCTGTAGTGGCTAAAATAAAACCAAAAATAACCGCGATTACTCGAAAACATCTTGTTTTTTCTTTTTTGTGCAACAAAGCTATTTGATTCTTAAATTCTAAACAAGTTTTTAGTGATTTTTTAGCAAAAAACACAGAAACAAATGTTTGTTCGTAGTTTTTTCCTCCGGATTCAACCTAAGACTCAAATTAAATGTTGGTACATTGAATTTTAAATTATCCTGACATGTTGCGAAAGGATTTTCTGAAACTTTTAATAGCTGCACCACTTATGCACAGCCTGAGTGATCTAAGGAAACTGGAAGACAGTTTAACCCTATCTGACCGCATGCCGGCGCTGTTTATCGGGCATGGGTCGCCGATGAATGGGATTGAGGACAATGATTTTAGCAGGGTATGGAAATCCCTCAGGGATCAGATTCCCGTGCCGAGGGCGGTGTTATGTATTTCAGCCCACTGGCTGACGCGAGGCAGTTTTGTTACTGCCATGGAGCAGCCGCGCACCATACATGATTTTGGAGGTTTTCCGCAGGAGTTGTTCGAGGTACAATACCCGGCTCCGGGGCATCCCGGGGTGGCCCTGGAAGTGGCGGAGGTGCTTCGTGCCACCACACCCACCGGAATGGATCACGAATGGGGGCTGGATCACGGCACCTGGACGGTTGTCAGGCACATTTTCCCTGATGCGGATATTCCGGTGTTGCAGCTCAGCATGGATTATCATCAATCTCCATCATGGCACTATGAGCTGGGCCGTCAATTATCTCGTTTACGTGATAAAGGGGTGCTGATTATTGGCAGCGGCAACATGGTGCACAACCTTGGTATGGTGGAATGGAGCAGGCTCTCTGAGCAATTCGGCTTTGATTGGGCGGTGGAGATGAATGAGAGGTTCAAAACCCTTATCATGGAAGGCCAACACCGGCCGCTGGTGGATTACCGCAGCCTTGGGCAAGCTGCTATGCTGGCCATTCCTACGCCCGATCACTATTATCCGCTTTTATACACTCTTGGTTTGCAGCAAAAGGGCGATTCAGTTTCGTTTTTTAACGACAAGGCGGTGGCGGGGTCGCTGACTATGACTTCGGTGCGTATCGGGTAAAACAAACAGGATACTAATTTTTAACCTGCCAAACATACGCCCATTCCAACGGGGCGCAACCCGCCAGGGCATCCCACCGGGTTGAACGTACCCAAATCACAGAATGGTGGTGACGAAGTGATGAAAAAAGTAACGGCCGAGAGCTGAATTTCGGCCGTTGACTGAAACATCATAAAAACACTACAATATTTTTACGGGGAATATTACTTTACTTTACAAAAGTACCACCCATTTTTCGTGTCAACAATACCAAATTTATGGTATATACATGTTATTTTGGATTTTGGCGATAAAAAAGTGCGAGTGCCTCAGATTTACTATTGATTTGCAGCTTTCTATATATGTTTCTTATATGTACCGGCAGGGTAGAGGTAGCCATGTGTAACCTTTCGGCGATAAGTTTGTAGCTTAGTCCATCGGCGAGTGCCTGAAGGACTTCCTTTTCGCGGCTGGTGAGTTCATGAAACTGTTCCTGCTCGGTTCCGGATAGAAGCGAATTGGGTCCCTTTTGAATAAAATTTCTAATGGCCATTCTAGCGATAGAGGGTGACATAGCTGACCCCCCTTGATGGTGTGTACGGATTGCACCGGCAATTTCGGCCAAAGAAGTACTTTTTAGCAGATAACCGTTGGCGCCAGCGCAGAGTGCCTGAAACACCATATCGCTTTGGCTATGCACAGAGAGGATGATGATATCCAGCGAAGGAAGATGCTGCTTTAAAATTGGAATTCCCTCAATTCCTGAAATCCCGCCGGGGAGATTGATATCGAGTAGCAGAATTTCAAGCCCTTCGAGTTCTGAGAGATGGTCTAGAAATTCTTCCACGGTAGAAAAACTATCTACACACTCCAAGTCCGTTTGCAAATTCAGGTACTCAAAGAGATAACTTCTGATTCCGGGGTCATCCTCGATGATGGCAGTGTGAATCATGTTGGTAATTTAAAGCAAAATTCGCAGGAATTATTGAATGTTGAAATACCTGTTTTATGGTATTCACAGTTTCTTGGTCAGCAAGATGTAGTATCCGTTTTCTGCATTGATTTGTAATTGGGCACCAATTTGGCGGGCTCTGTACAACATGTTGCGCAGCCCGTTGCCGGATTTACGGCCTTCTGGTATCGGAGCCGGAATTTTCGACAGATCTTTATATATTTCACGGATTTCAACTCTAAAGAGTTTTTTTTCAAAAGTGACCCGCACATAAACTTCATCGGCTTTTGAGTGGCGCACAGTATTGTGGATGGCTTCCTTAAAAATAAAGAAAGCGTGCTGGCGAATGGTTCCGGTAAGAGGTGCTGTGGAGATAACGCCTTTCGTATCTAGCGTAAATCCAATTCCGACGGGTGTGAGCAATCCCTCTAATTGCTCCTCCATTCTTTGCAACAGGTTTTCAAAGGAATCATTTCTGGCATCTACTGACCAGATGATATCACGCATTGCGTCTATCGAGCCGCGACTGGAGGCGGCCACATCATCTGCAATGGCAGGTATTCTTTCAGTAGGCACATGTTTGATCATTTCCACCTGCATAGCCAGGCGGGCCAGGATAGCGCCTACATGGTCATGAAGGTCCGTCGCTATTTGGATGCGCATACGCTGAAGCTTGCGGAATTGGGAAATTCGAAAATGATGGAAAAAATAGGCCGTGCCGATGATGATCAAAAGACAAACTCCCCAAAACCAAATCTGCAGGTAAAATGGCCGGATTACCTGAATGGGAATTTCCAGTGCTCTTTCCGAAAAATAGCCATTGGAAGTTCGAATGGCCACTCTTAGCACTCTGGATCCGTAAGGTAATATGGCCAGCGTAATGTCATTTCCTTCCGCCTCAATCCAGGATTTATCCCAATCTTTCAATTGATAAAAAAATCTGGCATCCGGATTATTCCATTTTAAATCATTGATGGTCAGCTTAATCCGAAGATAACGATCGCCAGGGCGAACAACAATTTTTTTGGATTGGATATAAGAGTCCGTAATGTCTTCAAAATGACCTGTCTTTTTTAAAAACTGCCCTATTTCAAGGACTTCGGGTGACACCTGAAATTCCCGGGAGAACTCACTGGCCAATACTTCGGGATTAAACCGGGTTACACCATCAATACTGCCAAAATAAAAGGTTCCGTCTGGCTCCTGATGATGCGAAAGCCTATTGAATTCCGGTTGGAAAACTCCGTTAGCCAAACCATAAATGCGGTACTTTCCGCTTTGAGGATCAAATTGTACGATACCGTTGTCGGTGGAAGACCACAAAAACCCCTTTCTATCTTTATATACGCAATGTAGGATATTGGTTTGGAGGTTGCCAAAATCGTACAGTTTCCTGATGTCCTTTTCCGGGTTCCAGCGAAGTAGGCCAAAGCCGCCGGTGGCCAGCCAGAATTCTTTTTTAGAAGCATCGTAGTACACGTGCCGGAAATCTCCTACCGGGAGGTGATAGCGCCCTTTACCTCCCGGCCAGTAACGCGCGAGAATCCCTTTTTTTAAATCCATTTCATACATGCCTGAAGTAGCACAAAGCAGTACTTTTTGGGTATCCAAACGGTAGAAATGATAAATTACATGGTATTTTAGCTCTTCAAAATTGCCATAATCCACTTCATGGATGCTGCCACTTTGAAGGTCCAGATTAAGTAAACCTCTTCGGCTAAACCAAATCTTCCCATAACCATCAGGAAATATGCTCCAGTATTCATCGGCATATTTTCCTTCCACCACTATGGTTTTCTTCATTTCAGCCTTATAAAGGCTCAGCTCCGAATAGCAGCCCGACCATAACCCGCCAGTTTCATCCGCAGCACTTGCCAGACAAAAATAGTCTGATAATTTTGATACCTTACCGGAATCTGAGAGCGCCAAAGTTCCCATCTCGCTGTGAAAAATTAGGCGATCCCCAGTGCGGGCTATGGCTCTGAATGCGGTTGGTTTTTCCTTATTGGTGAAAAGTTGCTCAAACGGACCCGAACCCAAACTGATTCGCTTAATCCCGTTTTGTGTAGCCTGCCAGATGACCCCGTCAGCGTATAAATTCTGAAACTTGTAATCTAAAACGTCCAAACTTTGAAAATAAACCTCGCCATGCTCCAAACCGATAATCCTGGTACCATTTTCTGAAACTATAAAAAGAGCATTAAACGGATTTAACAAAACAGGATTTGACTGCTCCACCGATGGAAAATTTTTAAGTTTTCGACGGAACTTGAAGTGAACATCTCCACTTTCCTGAAAACCAAATACCATCCACTCCTTTTTTAATTCGTCAAAGTGGGAGAAAAGGGGCTTGTTTGTTGCAGAGCCCTGTACCCATTCCAAATACTTGAAATCCAGTCCAGGAAGGCAGAATTTTTTAACGATTTTTCCAGATTGGTTTTTTCTGTAAATAAACAAATCATTCTGCACTTGCTCGGCAGTCCATACAGTGTAGAGATTAGGGTCTGCATACAGCAGTTTCTCCTGGGGCAGCGCATGGAATATTTCGGTGAACCCCTTATTTCGAAACGCCAAAAATTTCCGGCCGTCCTTCAGCTCAAAATACATGGATTCAGACAATAACCATGTTTTAGCAATATCCTTCCATTCAAATGGCGCTTTGTTTTTGAAAAATACATCAAAAGAAACCGCCCTGCCGGTGTAAATATCAAAGATGTCTATGGCCCGAATTCGGTTCCAGTCTGAGGAAGGCTCCTGATAAAGCAACCATAAATACCGTCCATCACCCCAAAATAGCCGATGTATCCGCGTGCTCTGTAATCCGTCTGCACTGGAATATGTCCGAAAGGCACTTCCATCAAAGCGGTTCAATCCACTCTCTGTCCCAATCCACAAAACTCCGCGTGTATCTTTGGTAATTGCATATACAAATCTGCTGGATAACCCATCCTCC
>CAYTNI010000200.1:0-6098 GCA_964439115.1 uncultured Saprospiraceae bacterium | reverse complement strand
GGTGTTTAAAGCGTACACAAGTGAAACTGGTACACTTTTAACATATGGAGGTATAGGCTCAGGTGGAGGTATTCGAAGCCTGACAGATAAAGTTGTTGATTTTGGCGCCACTGATGCCTATCTTGAAGATGATAAATTGCCTCTATCGCTAAAACGTGATCAAAAGATTTTTGTGAAAAATTCATGGCTAAAGCATCCATTTGATGCACATGAACTAAATGTTCTAGATTTTGATTTTTTACAGCTTCTTGCACTACGCTGCGAACAGTTCTGGCGTTACCGAAGTATTTGTCGCGAAACTCATAGAGAAAGCCGAGATAGGCCTTGAGGTGTGCTTCTGCTTCCGGAGTGGGCATCAGGTTGTGCTCTGCCAGCATCATGTGTGCTATTTGACTCAGCTCCTCCGGGAGATAATCTTCAAATTTGAGTACTTTGTCGAAGCGGGAGTTCAATCCAGGATTGGCTTTCAGGAATTGCTCCATATTATCAGGATAACCAGCAACAAAGACAAAAAACTGGCCTCTGTGGTCTTCCATGCGCTTGAGTAGGGTTTGAATGGCCTCGTCGCCGAAATCGCCTTGTGGGCCGATGCGTGCGGTGAGTGCATAGGCTTCATCAATGAAGAGCACCCCTCCCATAGCTTCATCTACTTTTTCGGCTGTTTTGATGGCTGTTTGGCCCATAAACCCTGCCACCAGCCCCTGACGGTCTGTTTCAATCATGTGCCCGCGTTCCAGCATGCCCAGGGCTTTGTATATCTTAGTGAGGATACGCGCCACCGTGGTTTTGCCGGTGCCGGGGTTGCCCACCAGTACGGTGTGCAGGGAGAAGCTGTTGAGTACATCCTTACCGGTTTCGCGGTAGAAGCGAACAAGCCACACCAGCTCATTGATTTGCGCCTTGACTTTTTCCATGCCAATGAGGCGGTTGAGCTCATTGAGGCTGTCCTGCAGCAGGGCTTCGTCCACAGGGATATTGGGCGTTTCACGACCTGAGGTGACAGCCAGAGGCGTTACATCTTCAAGTTGAATGATGGAAAGCAGCGGGGATTCCAGGTTCTCCGGTTCAGGCATGGCCATAATGCGCAGCCCGAGGTTGACCTTGGCCTTTTCGAGGAGGTCATATACGAATCGGGCATTACCGAAGGTGCGATCTCGACGGCGGTAGGCATCCAGAATGATTTCATCCAGTTTCTTTTTGGCATCTTCGGTCAGGATGATACCTTTCTCCTGGCAGGCGTAAGTAGCGATTTGGGAAAGCTCCTGCGGCAGATAGTCCTGGAACTCGAAATGAAGTTTAAAGCGCGATTTCAGCCCGGGATTGGAATCCAGGAAGTGTTTCATTTCCTTGGGATAGCCCGCCACGATGACTGCCAGGTCACCGGGGCCGTTGGACAATTCTTTTACGAGGATTTCAATGACCTCCCGGCCAAAATCCTTGCTGTCGTCGTTAGATCGTGCGAGGGCGTATGCTTCGTCAATAAACAGTACACCGCCGCGTGCTTTTTCGATGACCTCCTTAACTTTGGGAGCGGTTTGGCCGATATATTCCCCGACCAAATCCACGCGGTCCACCTCATAGACATGACCTTTGGAGAGCAGCCCCATTTTTTTGTAGAGTTTGCCCATCATTCCGGCCACGGTGGTTTTGCCGGTGCCGGGGTTACCTATGAATACGGAGTGTACATTGATTCCTTCTTTTTCTTCGAAGCCTTTTTCCTTGCGCAACTGGAGGAACTGAATGTAGCGGGCATGGTTTCGAACCTGGGTTTTGATTTCCTTCAATCCGATGAGCGCATCCATTTTCGCCATTACATCTTCGAACTGCTCAGAGGGGTCATCATCTTCACCCAGGATAATAGGCGCCTGCTGATCGGGCAGCAATACGGGGATGCTGCCTTCCTCAACCTGGTCGCCCACTTCAAAGGGAACAACTGCCATGAGGCGATCCATGAAGACGAGCTCTACGGTGTAGCGGTCCTTGCGCCAGGAGCCTTTGACATTGGAGCCCCAACCTGCAGTGAGGCGAATAAACTCTGCGTGTTTTTCAATTTGCTGCAAGCGTACTACCTGGCCTTTTAATTCACGCGCATCGTTATAGAATTTGATAAACAGTTCGCATTGCCAGGGTCGGCCCCGAAGCTCGTTTTCCAGGACGATTTCCAGGTAGATGTATCTCGTTTCTTCGCTATTGAAGCGCCTTAGATAGACGCGCTCTCCTTCGGGCACATCGTCGTAGGAGCCTTCATAAAGCCGAAGAGCGTGCACCTCTGCATACATGCCGTCCTGGTGATCGTAGAAATCAATTCCTGCATCTTCGATGTAAAAAAACCTGGAACCTACTTTATGGCCATCAATCCAGGCTTCCCACAAATAGGTGCCCCTTTTCCAGAAAGCGCCCTCAGACTTATTCCCCCAGCCCTCACGGATATAAACTACGGGATCGAGCTTACTGATTTTCTTACTCTTGAGGTCAAGAGTGCAAATTTCCCGCCGCCCCTTTTTAACGGCAAAGCATTTGAGTTGAATATCAGCCTCCCAATCTTGAATATCGAAGTATTTGTTGTAGAGCGACAGTTCGGCATAGACATAGCTGGTCTCATATCGGTCAAAAACTTGCCGATACTTTTTTTTGTTCTCCGCCAGCCATTCCGTGGAGGCATAGACCTTAAGATCCCGGAATTTGTACTGGAGCGTGGAGTGTGCCGAAAGATTGTCGTCTAATTCCATAGAGTATTGAACATACAATAAACTCTAAAGATAATAGTTTTTGGGATGCAGCGCTGTTTTTTGATAAAAATTTTGCGGTGGACGATGAGGTTTTTGGTCTTATCCGGGTAAGTTTTCCAGTTTGGTTCTGTTTTTTATCACAATGGCGCCGTCGGTGATTTCGATGTAGCCGTCTTCTTTGAATTCGGTGAGCATCCTGATGACGCTTTCCTTGGCGGTGCCCACAATCCGGGCAAGGTCATCGCGGAGTATATTGATTTCTGCATCGCCCTCTTTATCGCTGAGTAGCAGAATCGCATTGGCCACGCGTTTGCGTACTGAGTGATAGGCCAGGTTGAGCAGCTGTTCTTCTTTCTCGGTAACGTTATTGGCGAGCATTTTTATCAATTGAGAAGCGACATCGCGGTTGGCGTGGAGGAGGGATATGAAGTCTTCCCTGGGAATCAGGCTGACGTCGGTATCTTCCAGTGCAGTAGCAGACTCGGCGTATTTCTGCTCCCGGATGAGGTCATTGTATCCGACGAAATCCCCTTCCAGGACGATATCAATAATATACTCCTTGCCGTCCTCGTTGGTTTTGAATATTTTGACCTTTCCGGAATTGATGAAATAGAGATGTCTGGGATAATCTCCCTCTTCGAAGAGCGATTCTCTTTTTTTGAAATGTTTGACCCGCCGTTCCAGGGAGAGTTTTTTGAGTTCTTCGTATCCTTTGGCTTCGTTGATGAAGGCAGAAAGTCCGGATTCAGTGCGATCGAACTTCTTTCGGATTTGCTCGCTTTTTCTGAGCCGGGTTTCAATGACGGCCAGCAGTTCATCTTTGTAGAACGGCTTGGTGATATAGTCGTCAGCACCGAGATTCATCCCGCGTCTGAAATCGCTTTTTTCAGTTTTTGCGGTGAGAAAGACGAAGGGGATATCAGCGGTGTTGCTCTTTTTACTGAGTATGTTGAGCACGCCGAAGCCGTCAAGGCGGGGCATCATGACATCGCATAGTACAAGGTCGGGTAAATCCCTAAGGGCAATTTCTACCCCAATTTTGCCGTCTTCGGCGGTAATGACCTGATAACCAGACAATTCGAGTATTTCAACGAGGTTTTCTCTAACTTCGGCGTTATCTTCGATGACTAATATTTTTTTCATAAGGTGTTCATTATAGCGAGGTCAAAGTACATTTTGAATCGGCAAAACACACCGGAAAGTAGTACCATTGCCCAATTCGCTTTCAAAGGTAATACTCCCCTGCAACAAATCTACATATCGCTTCACGATGTTTAGACCTAAGCCGGTTCCCTGTATGTTTTCAGCGTTGTGCGCGCGGAAGAACCTGGAAAAAACATGTTGTTGCTCTTCCAGAGGGATGCCGATGCCGTAATCGGTTACGTCGATGTGTAGCATCGAGCCATCGGTATGGAGCTGGCAGTCAATTGGTTGCCCGGCATCGGAATATTTAATGGCATTGGAAAGCAGGTTAAAGCAGATATTTTTCAGCACTTTTTTATCGGTGAACATTTCCAGAGGTGGTTCAGGCACGACTTTTCTGACGTGCTGCCCGGTTTTGAGCAGGCCTGAGATTTCCTCAAGGGTTTCCTCGACGAATTCGTGGAGTTGAAAATGGACTGGCTGAATACCCACTTTACCCTCTTCGAGTTTACTTAGGGAGAGAAAATCATTGAGAATACCGGTAAGGTTGGTCACCGAGCTCTTGATGCGGGAGGTATGCCGCAATCGCTTTTCCTGTTGTTCTTCCTTCGGATAGGCTTCGATAAGGTCTGCGGAGGAGAGGATTGCACTAAGCGGGGTTCTGAATTCATGCGATGCCATGGAGACGAATCTGGATTTGAGTTCGCTCAGTTCTTTTTCTTTTTCATAAGCGCGCCGCAGTTCCTGTTCGCTATGTCGCAGGGCGGCTTCTGCGGCTCTTCGTTCCTGGATTTCGTGCTCGAGTTTTTTGTTGATGTTGAGCAGTTGATTGACAGCACCTGCGAGTTCCTCCGTGCGTTGATCCACCCGTTGTTCGAGTTCTGCATTGAGTCGGATGATGCGTTCTTCTGCCGCGCGTTGTTCGGTGATATCTACCCCGGAGCTAATGGTTCCTGAAATTTCCCCTTGTTCGTCTAGCAAAAAGGCATTTCGCCAGGCCACCAGTCTTTTTTCTCCCTTTTGGGTAATGATTTCATTTTCAAAATAATCCGGAA
Organism: uncultured Saprospiraceae bacterium; assembly: GCA_964439115.1. Taxonomy (GTDB): domain Bacteria; phylum Bacteroidota; class Bacteroidia; order Chitinophagales; family Saprospiraceae; genus UBA2329. Next base: position 1,171 of record CAYTNI010000200.1, on the reverse strand, counting down.
CCGGATGGCTTTCCTTGATGGTATTTTGAAAAAAGGAGCGTATGAATTGGCGCTGGTCATCCGGTATGGTCATCTCAAACCAATCGCGTCCAAGGGCATCTTTTTCGGAAATGCCAAGCAGTTCACAACCTTTATTGTTAATGAGTTCGATGATGCCATTGCGGTTAACGACCACAATCATAGTATTGGCGATATCGAGATACTGTTGGGTTCTTTCTTTTTCCTGTTTAAGTTCGAGAGCTGCTTTTTTCTCCTCGGTAAGGTCGTGTACAATGCCGGTAAACAGGCTGTGTCCATCGGTTTTGACTTCACTCACGCTCAGGCGAAGGGGAAATCGGGTTCCGTCCCTTCTTAGGCCTTCCACTTCCCGTCCAATACCGATGATGTGTTTTTGGCCGGTACGCAGATAGTTTTGCAGGTACTGGTCGTGGTGTTGTGCATAACTTTGGGGCATCAGCATGGAAATATTGCGCCCCAGCAGTTCACTGGAACTATAGCCAAACATTTTGGCTGCTGCCGGATTAAGCATTTCGATGATGCCTCTTTCGTTGATGGCGATAATGCCGTCCAGTGCGGCTTCAATGATGGCATCCAAACGCTGGGTAGCATCAAAAAGATTATTTCGGGCTGGTTCTTCCACGTTGCTGAGTGTCCGTTATCCGTAATGGTTGACCAAAATTAATACACCTGTTGACAAATGTCACTCTTTTTGAATAGAATAAGTTGAAAATTGCACCGATATTTTAAGGCAGAGCATTTTGCCCTGCAATTTTTTTCACTATAATTTTCGCTGCATGGCCCGGCTTGAGATTTTGGACGTGGGGTCTAATAAGGGAAAGGCCTTAAGAGCCAATGCAGAGCAAGCACTGCTGGATTTAGGGTTGGACTTTGCCATTGAGGAGGTCAGTGATATTCATCAACTTTTGGAATACGGTATTTCGGGTATTCCTGCATTGGCTATTGATGGTCGTGTAGTGCTTCAGAAGACAGTGCCAAGCGTACAGGAAATGCGTGTGGTTTTGAGCATGTTATTGTCTTCTACAGAAAAGAGGGCGCTATCGCTGCGTTCTATTGTGGCGCCGACGGATTTTTCGGAAATTTCGCTCAATGCATTGGCTTTTGCCAAGAGCATTGCGGCAATTCAGCATACTGGAATTCACATTGTACATGT
>CAYTNI010000199.1:0-6113 GCA_964439115.1 uncultured Saprospiraceae bacterium | reverse complement strand
AAGAAAGCCAAATTTTCCGGCCGCTAACGCCGCCGGTCAACTCTCCAAATTATGTCATTGATCACTACAATATCTGAGGAGTTTTTAAAGAGATATATCAACAACGCTTCCCCCACAGGATATGAAGCTGCCGGCCAAAAGCTATGGCTGGAATATATCAAGCCCTATATCCATGACTGGGACATTGACAACTACGGCACCGTATATGGCATCATCAACCCGGGAAAAGATTACCGGGTGGTGATTGAAGGCCATGCAGATGAAATTTCCTGGTTTGTCAACTACATCTCCGACGACGGCTTCCTCAATGTGATTCGCAACGGCGGCAGTGACCACCTCATCGCTCCATCCAAAAGGGTAAACATCCACACGCCCAACGGCATCGTCAAAGGGGTCTTTGGCTGGCCCGCTATCCATACCCGCCAGGGCGATGACGCCAACCTTACTCCAAAACTGGAAAATATCTTTATAGACATCGGCGCTAAAGACAAAGAGGAGGTGCTCGCCATGGGTATTCACGTCGGCTCCGTCATCACCTATGAGGATGAGCTGATTGTGCTCAATGACCGATACTACGTAGGTCGTGCGCTCGACAATCGCATGGGTGGTTTTTGTATTGCCGAGGTGGCACGATTGCTTCACGAAAATAAAATTGACCTTCCCTACACCTTATATATAGTCAATTCCGTACAAGAGGAAGTCGGTCTCCACGGCGCCGAGATGATTACCCAAACCATCAAACCGAACGTCGCCATCGTGACCGACGTGACGCATGATACGCATACCCCTATGCTCAGCCCTAAAAAACTGGGCGATGTGCGCTGTGGCAGCGGTCCCTCTGTAACCTATGCTCCCGCGGTGCATAATAAACTGTTGCAGTTAATCCTGCAGGCCGCCGATGAAGCCGGTATTCCCGTACAAAAAGAGGCTGCTTCCCGCCGCACCGGTACCGATACTGACGCTTTCGCCTACTCCAACGGCGGTGTCCCCTCCGCCCTTATCTCATTGCCCTTGCGCTACATGCACACCACCGTGGAAATGGCCCATAAGGACGATGTCAGCAATGTCATTAGGCTTATCTACGAATCGCTGTTGCGCATCCAGGCCAATCACAATTTTAAATACTTCTGATTTCCCGGCAGTACTTTGCCTTTTTAAGAGGAGTTTGTGCTTAATAGGGTATTCCGCTGTGCTCCAGATCCTCCGGAGTGTCCCAATCCAGCGCCCCCTCCGGAAATGGAATTGGATGTACTTCAGATGCAAAACGCTCCAGTAACATCCTGGCGCCACGGTCTCCCTGCAACGCCTTGAGTGCAGGGAAAAAATCCCGGTAAAACACCAGCGGTGGCCCCAGGGTTTGCGCATAACTGCTGGCCACTATGCCCTTCGCCCCCTGTTTAGTGAATTCCGCGCTCAATCTTTCCAAATATTCGGTCTTCACCAATGGTTGATCACTCAACAACACCATCACGCCGGATACCTCAGGATATAACACTTCCAACCGGGCTATGCCAAAAGCCAGGGAGTGCCCCATGCCGGATGCCCAATCTGCGCAATGCGCAAGTTCCACAGGCTTGTCTTGCAACGCTTGGCACACCATGTCGGAGTAGGCACCGGTAATCACCAGCACCGGTCGCTTCGACAAGGCGAGAGCCTGCTCCGTCACATACCGTATTAATGGTTGGTTTTTCCACGGGAGTAATTGCTTCGGGCGCCCCATTCTTCGGGACGCTCCTGCGGCAAGAATGAGCACAGCCGGATGCTCGTGGGTATTATCGGGCATCATCGGCTCAGGTGATATCATTCAGCAGTTCAGCAAACCTGCCGCTGAGCCGAACGTTGGAATAAGACTCGATATCGGAGGACAGGGGTTCGAATAATTTCCCGGATTGGAACTGCTCAAACCACGCAGCAAGCGTCTGCTTAATGCCCTCCCTATTTTCTGCATCGAATGCAAAGCCGGCGCCGCTTTCTGTGGTGATGCGCGACGCATCCGCCGAAGGTGGCCCCACCGTGAGAATGGGACGACGAAGGGCCAGATACTCGAATAATTTTCCGGGAATACGCCCCATGGCATTGGGCTGTTGGTTCAAAGGCAACAATAAAATACCTGAACGGGCACAGTACCGGAGTGCTTCCTGCCGGCTGAGGTTGCCGGGCATGACCACTTGTGCATCAAGTCCGGCAGCGGTGAGCGACTCCCGAACCCGGTGATCTACCTGGCCGATTAAGCGGATTTCAAGCAGTCCCCTGAAACTTGGCACCACCTGGCACAATTCCCGCAGGGCATCCCAAAGGCCGGGCATATTTCTATCATACCCTAAGATGCCGGCATGAGTGAGTACGAATTTTTGCCGGTCGGGCGGCGGCAATTCCCTGTAATCATCGGGATCATAACCCCAGGGAATTACGGATACCCGCTGCGCGCCTATTTGTTCCAGGTCTTTTTTCCAGGTAGGACTTACGATCGTTATCCTGTCTGCCAGGCGAAATGCCTCCTGTTCCATGCGTCGGTGTCGCCTGTCGCCCCAGGGGGTGAGATGGAGGAGTTGGTAATAGTCCACCTGTGTCCAGGGATCCTGGAAATCGGCCAGCCAGGGAAGTCCGGTTTCTTTTTTGAGGAGGGTGGCAATTCTCGTATTGGAATGGGGCGGCCCATCAGAGAATATGGCATCTACTGGGTTTTCCTGTACATATCGGCGTAGGAAGCGCACGGAGGGGCGAACCCATGCAGCCCGGGCATCGGGAATAAAAAAATTGCTGCGCATCCACACGGAGAAGCGATGTGCCAGTCCCTGCGGTTGGTCATTGACGTAAAATACATTATTGACATTGGCATCGGCCGGCTTGCGGGTGAGGAACTTGTAGATGTGATAGGGTTCCCAGATGCGGCCGCGCAATACGGTTATGCCATCCGGAATATCGCGGTCGTTGGTATGGTCAATGGTAGGATAGTGGGGGTTTTCTGCCGTGTAAATGATGGGCTCCCAGCCGTAAAGGCGAAGATATTTGGCGAGTTTCAGGCAGCGCAGTACGCCGATACCTCCTGCCGGCGGCCAGTAATAGGTGATGATGAGTACCTTTTTCACCTTGTACGTGCTGGCGCTTTCTTGAAGGAAGATATATCTATATGGTGTGGGCAGAAGGAAAAATCTTCCGGTACATTGGAAGCGACCACCACAAGCTTGTTGGGGAGGAAACGTTCGGCAAGCTGTAGGTACCATGCAATGCCCTGGCGGTCGAGATTGGTTCCGGGCTCGTCGAGCAGTACGATGGCGCTTTTTGAGCAAAAGGCAAGCGCCAGTTTGAGGCGTTGCTTCATCCCGGATGAAAAATTGCGTATCTGTTTGTTCGCTGCTCTCGGGAAGGCCAGGAGGTCCATTACTTCCTGACTGCTCAGCCCCTGATGGAAGGGGCGGAATTGCTGGTGGAAATGGAGCGCCTCTGCCAGGGTAAACTCTTCGATCAACTCTATATAAGGCGCGGCAAAGGAAAGATGCTGATAGACCTCCCCAATGGGGATGGCTTTATCGTGGTTAAAAAATTGCACGGTGCCGCGGCTTGGTGAAAGATGGCCGGAGAGCATGCGCAGAAGGGTGGATTTTCCCGAGCCGTTAGGGCCGGTAACGGCGTAAGCCTCTCCGGGCAGCAGCGACAGGTCAGCCTGGTGGATTATCCAGTCATTCCGGTAGCGTTTGCCCAGATTTTTTGCCTCAATCCTCATACACTTTTGCGCCATTGAGTTTTTGTAGTCCCCGGACGATACCGCCCTGATTGCGCGCCTGTTGAACAAACCCGAGAATTTCTTCACGTTCAGGGGAAGGTGCAATGGTAGCTTCAATTTCTTCGATGGCATGCGAGGTGTTGTACCCGCGCACAAAAAGGATGCGGTAAATATCGGAGATGTGCTGGATGGCATGCTCCGGGAAATTCCGGCGGGTCAACCCAATTTTATTAATGCCGACATACGCAAGTGGGTCACGGGCCACACGGATATAGGGGGGCACATGTGTGCGCACCAAGGAACCGCCTGCGACAAAGCTATGGCGGCCGATATGGGTGAATTGCTGTACGGCAACCAATCCTTCGAGGATGGCATAGTCGTCAATTTCCACATGGCCGGCCAGGTTTACATTGTTGGCGAGAATGACATTATCCCCCAACAGGCAATCGTGCGCCACGTGCGCATAAGCCATCAACAGGCAATTCGTACCCACCGCGGTGCGGCCTGCTGCTATCGTGCCGCGATTGATGGTTACAAACTCCCTCACCGTGGTGTTGTCTCCAATTTCAGCGGTAGTTTCCTCCCCGTCGAATTTGAGGTCCTGCGGAATAGCAGAAATCACCGCTCCGGGAAAAATGCGGCAGTGTTTGCCTATCCGCGCGCCATCGAAGAGCGTGACATGCGGACCAACCCAGGTGTCGTCTCCGATAACCACATCCCGGTCAATGTAACAGAATGGACCAATGACGACATTGTTGCCGATTTTGGCCTCTGGGTGAACAAAGGAGTTAGTAGTTGTTAAAGAATTATTCATTTGAAGAGCGCTTGACAATTTGGGCAGTGAGTTCGCCTTCGGCTACAATTTTTGAGCCGACATAGGCGGTGCCTTGCATTTGAACGATACCGCGGCGGATGGGCTGCATCAGCTCCATCTTGAGGAGTAACGTATCTCCTGGAACCACCTTGGCTTTGAATTTGGTATTTTCAATTTTGAGAAAGTAGGTATCCCAATGTCCGGGATCTCCTACAATGTACATGGCGAGAATGCCTCCGGTTTGGGCAAGCGCTTCAATTTGAAGTACGCCGGGCATCACCGGATTGCCGGGGAAATGGCCCTGGAAGAAGAACTCCGTACCGGTAACATTTTTCACCCCAACGACGTAGGAGTCCGTGAGTTCAATGATCTTATCCACCAGGCAAAAAGGATGGCGATGGGGAAGCCATGACTCGATTTGTACGGTATTCAGCACCGGCTCTTTATCGGGGTCATATTTAGGACGGCTTTTCTGCTTTCTTTGATCCAGAAGATGTTTGCGAAGCAGTTTGGTAAACTCGACATTCACTCTGTGCCCGGGCTTGACTGCCGTTATCTTCCCCTTGATGGGCTTACCCAACAGGGAAATATCGCCTACGACATCCAGCAGCTTATGTCGTGCCGGCTCGTTTTTAAAGTGTAGATCAATGGTATTGAGTATGCCCTCGCCGCTGACCTGCACGCTTGGTTTTTCCAGCTTCTCGGCCAGGGCATCGAGCTCAAGCTGGCTCATTGGCCTATCTACTATAACGATGGCATTGTCCAGATCGCCACCTTTAATCAGGTTTTGACTGAACAAATACTCCAGCTCATGCAGGAAAACGAAAGTGCGGCAGGGGGCAATTTCCCCGGCGTATTGTTCAATATCCGACAAAGTGGCAAATTGCTGGCCAAGTACCGGCGAGTTAAAATCAATCAGAGTAGTCACTTCAAAGTGGTCAGAAGGCATAGCCACCATTTCGGAGCCTGTAACGGGATCCCGGAAGGTGATGGGTTCCAGTATTTCGAAGTACTCTCTGTCTTCTTCCTGTTCCTGAATGCCGGCCTGTTGCAGTGCCTTGACAAAGGGCAGGGCGCTGCCGTCGAGGATGGGGATTTCCGGACCGTCAATGGCAATGACCACGTTGTCGAGCCCCATTCCGGTCAATGCGGACAGGACATGTTCCACCGTATGAACTTCCGCATCTTCGTGCTGAAGGGTAGTCCCTCTCTGAGTGGACACTACGCGCATAACATCTGCAGGGATAAAAGGCTTGTCACGCAGGTCTGTGCGTTGAAATTTGCACCCGTGATTGACAAGAGCCGGCAGAAATTGGAGTTTGACCTTGCTGCCGGTGTGCAAGCCTACGCCGCTAAGGGTAACTTGTTGCTGTATGGTTCTTTGTTTCATCTCTGAGAATGAACTGAACGGGTGAAATTTACCACAAAGGTAACCTTTTACATTTACCTTAACGCCATTTTAGCGTTTCAGATGCGGGAAAGTTCAGGTTTCTGATGTATTTTAACGTTCAGGTTCCCTGTGAAAACGTAATTTTGCACAAAAAAATACGCATGAAAAACCTACTCATCCTTTTC
>CAYTNI010000198.1:0-6114 GCA_964439115.1 uncultured Saprospiraceae bacterium | reverse complement strand
GGAACCAGCCGGCGGCGTTATGCGCGCAATGTTTACGGGTGTGTCGCTGGTGCCGTTAGGCCATGCACTTAGTGTGAGGGTGCCGCTTTCCCAAATGGGATTGAGTGAGAACAGGATGCCATTGGCAATCTGCAATACGCGATTGGCTGCCAGGCCGCCGCCGGAGAGGGCGCGGTTCACTTCAACCGGGGTGGCATTTGGACTGGAAAGATCATATTTCAGAATACCTCCGCCGTAGGCCACATATACATTGGCTCCATTGGGCTCCATTGCCAGAGAGGTCTCCGGAGCAGTGGCAAACTCGCCGGGGCGCGTTCCTGCAGCAAGGGTGCGGTTGAGCAGTTGTGTTACCTTGGTAAATCCGTAATCGGTAACGCGCACGGAGTAGTTTTTGGTAATGGCACCATTCTTTATACGTATCACCTGATTGTTGGTGAAATCTAATTCGCGATCGCCATCCACTACAAATGCCGTGGCTGGAGACACCTCGATTAATGGCTTAAGTGCGGTTAGGTTTGCACCTTGTGGCATCCTCGCACTGACGACAAGGGCATCGTTATCCACCACAATCTGTTCTGCTCCGGGTAGAGAGAAGGAGGTGATAGTAGGTGCTTCGGGAGCCTGCTCCACGATGGTGACCGTATAGTTCTTGGTTACCTTATCCGTAAACTGAATCTTGAAGGTCTTGGCGATGGAAAAATCAATGGAATCACCAAGGGAAGGAGTCACCGAAATAGGAGTGATACCGTCGGGATACAGGAACTCAATGCGGAACCACTTGCCCGTGTTGCCATCATCCGGAACTACGGCGTCAATACGGTATTCTGTATCAGATACAGTGGAGATGGTAGAAATGGAGCGCAGGGAATCCCCGGAGGTCATGGCCACTTTCAAGTCCTCCACGATGTAGAGGTCGAGATTGGGGTCTTCCTTTTCACAGGCATAGAAGAAAATGACGCCGGCGAGAGCCATGGCAGGCATTAACTGTACCCACCACCTGGACAAAATGTATGTCATGTTCGTTTTCATGGTTAATTGGTTATTATTAGAAGATGAATTAATTGTAAGCTACAAGCAGGTACTCCTTTTTTTCTCCGTTCTCCGCAATGACGGAGAATCGGTAGGGCCTTGATAAATCTGTAATACCGCTGAAAGGCGGTTCAATGCGCGCTGATGCGGGGATGGTCACAGAGACAACCATGCGGGAGAGGGTTCCGTTGGGAATAACCGGCACCCTGAATTGAATCTCACTCTGCGTAAGGTCAGACGAAACTGGGTTGAAACTACGGGTACGATCTACATCGTAGGATACTGCAATGGAGAGCAGCCGGTTATCTGATTTCTGCTCAAATTCCATCGGTTCGAGGCATCCGCCGGCAAGTAGCAACAGGCCGAGAAACACTCCCAAAAGTTTGTTTATTTTACCAGCCATCGGGTTGGGTATTTATAAATTCATTATTGTTCAATTCAGCAATGGGCAACGGAAAACGGTTGAACCGCTCCGGGTATATCCGAGGGAACTTATCAATTTCTACTTTTTGATACTCCAATCGGCCATCGGCTTTCTTTATGATTTTGGCACCATGCCATTTTTTGCCGTGCAACACCTCGCGGGCAAGGCCCCAGCGCCGCAAATCCCAAAAGCGATGCCCCTCAAAAGCGAGCTCGAGCATCCTTTCGCGGATGAGCTGTTGCCGCAAGTCACCGCTTAGTGTGGAAATATCCTGCTGGAGGGAGCGGTTACGCACCGTAAGGATGAGTTGTTCGGCATCCTGCGGACGGTTGAGTTCAAGATATGCTTCCGCAAGGTTGAGATACACCTCGGCAAGGCGTATTTCGATGCAATCGTGGTCGCTTTTCCGATAGGGATTGATGAAGTCAATATTGGTCTCGTCTGCAAATTTTCGTATATAATATCCTGACACAGTGGAGAATGGGTAAGGGGTAGATCCGTATTCGATGAATCGGTCTGTTCCATTGGGGATACCGGCTGCTTCTCCCACATAGGTTTCAATTCGGCGACCCTTCCATGTTGCTCCGTTGTAGAGAATGGAGGCATAAAACCTGGATTCTCTGTTTTGATACATGGTAGAATCGAATGGGCTGTCCGTATCAAATTCCCTGCCATCCGACATGAAGTAGGCATCCACGAGTTCCTGGGTAGGCACCATAGCGCCCCCTTTCCCCTGAATGTCACCGCTGGGTGCTACCCGTTCATCCATGTTGTGAATGATACCAAAATTGCGGTCGTAGCGCTTGCGCAGGATGATTTCGCGGCTTGGATTGCTTTTGTTATTTTTAAAAATATCCTCATAGTTCGGCTCGAGTATAAAACCGCCCTGCTGGATAACCATCTCGGCGGCCTGTGCTGCTTTTTCCCAGCGCTGAGCATATAACATGGCCCGTGATTTCATGGCCAGCGCCGCCCAACGGGTTACCCGACCTTCGTCGGTATCCCGATTCCAGGTATCAGGTAGGTATTGAGCGGCAAAATCAAAATCGGCCTCGATGAAATCCCAGCAAGCCTCCGGTGTATCGAGCGGCATGGAAACCGGGTCGTTGAGCGCATCTCTTATAATAAACGGCCCTTGGTTTCTGTACAGCAGGAAGAAAATATAAGCTCTGAAAAAACGCACCTCGGCCTCAAAGCGGTTGCGGGTTTCCTCCGGGAACTGACCTCCATAGCGCGGCAGGTCTTCCAGGAATTCGAGGATCCTGCGGTTCCAGATGTAGGCACTACTCCAGACATTGAAATGGTTGGCGGCAACAGAGGTATATCCATCCTGCGACATAATCAGATTGGCGGTGCCCTCCCCCGGAGAATTGGAGGTGTATTTCATGATGTCGCTCAGCCCGTCGGCCATGGTGAAGTCGTTGCCGATGGGCCGATTGCCAAACTGAAAGTAATCGGTAAAAATGCGGTAAAAGGAATTGATATAAAGCTTCACGCTTTCTTCATTTTCCCAAACCACGACTTCGTTGTAGCTTCCGGTGGGCAGGAAGTCAATGGTGTCTTTGCACCCTGTAAGTGGGGCAAGTACCACCAGTCCGATAAGGATTATTTTTTTGATATGGATCATTAGAGTACGATATTTATACCGAAGTTGTACACCCGCTGCTGTGGATAAAATCCATTATTGACCGTGGGTGCTTCAGGATCAATATACCTCAGACCGCTCAAAGTAAAGAGGTTGGTGCCGCTGGCAAATACGGAAAAAGTAGATTTTCCATTTTTTCCTCTAAACGGAAGCGGATAGGAGATTTCCACATTTTTCAGGCGGATATAGGAGGCATCGCGCCGCCAGAAATCAGTGGGAAGGTTGTTGTTAAACGGGGTAATGGTGGTGAGCCGCGGAAACTCCGTTAGATCGCCTTCCTGTTGCCAGGTGTTATTCAGAATAAAATAAGGCGTATTGGCCCCCCATTTAAAGGGTTGGGTAAAGAAGGTGCCATCTGAAAACCCTGCGTTGAGATATTCTCCGGTGAGCATGATATCGGTTCTGGCCGCCCCCTGGAAAAACAGACTGACATTGAGTCTGCGGTAACTGATAGCCAGGTTGAGCCCTCCAATAATTTGTGGGATGGGGCTGTTGGCAATCCAGGTGCGGTCGGCAAAATTAACGACGCCGTCTCCGTTGAGATCCTTGTAGCGAATGAACCCAGGCTTTACCTCGTATAGCGGCAGGGCACTATTGGCAATTTCTTCGGCATTCTGGAAAAGCCCGTCCGATACCCATCCCAGCACGGCGCCGAGCGGCTGGCCGGTGCGGCGTTGCCAGGCCGGAATATTGGGGCTTTCGTCGGTTTCAATATAACGGTTTCGGGAAAAGGTGAAGTTCCCGGAAATCTGGTAAGAAAATTTCGAGTTTACGGAGCGGTTATGCCTGATGACAAGTTCAAAGCCTCGGGCATCCATAACACCTTGGTTTTGAATGGATGGGAAATTACCGCCTGCAGACGGAGGATAAAGCCCTGATACATTTTGCAGGATGCCGGTTGTTACTTTGTAAAAAACATCGCCTTCCATGGCGAGCTGTCCATTCCAAAGCTCCAGCTCCATCCCTGCGTTCCAGGTAGTGGTTTTTTCCCAGGTGATGCCGTAATTTGGTACGGCGCCGGTGAGGAGGTCGAGGTAGGAGCGATTGCCGAATACTACTGTCGGGTTGGTAGCCAATCCAAAGGTGCGCAGGTAACGGAAGTCTCCAATGTCGTCATTGCCTAGGATACCTACCGAGGCACGAATCTTTAAACGGGTTACGGAGGGCGCAATCTGCCGGAAAAAGTCCTCCTCTGCTATGTTCCAACCACCGGAGATGGATGGGAATATGCCCAGGCGCTCGTTCTTGGGAAACTTCGGCGACCAGTCGGCTCTACCCGTAAACTCCAACAGGTATTTGTTGCTGTTGATATAGCCTATCCTGGCCACTAAGCCACGGGTACCTCTTTGCCCTCTGCTCCCAAAGAAACTATTGGGGATGTAATCGGTGGCGAAGTTGAGGTCGGGCAAGGCAGAAAGCGGCAAATCCTGCCCGGCTACTCCAAAGGTGGAGGTGCGGGTGCCCTGTTCTTCAAACAGCAGCAGACCGTTAATGGCATGTTTCCCAATGGTTCGTGCATAATCTGCTGCGAATTGTATGGTATGCCGGTTGAAATCGTTGGCCCGTTGATGTAGTTCGTTCTTATCGGAAGTGATATCCTTGGGCATCAGGCGATTGAAGTACACCAACTCGCGGCGTCCATAATCCCAGGTGGCCAGCCTCTGAGGGGTGATAAACCACTTGGAACCGCCATTCTCGTAGTCGTAGGATAAATTAGTCCTCATGGTAAGGCCCTCAATGCCCGGCACTTTATAGAAAAGGCTTGCCGTGGATTGGAAAACCCTTCTTTTTTCGTTGAAGAACCCCGACTTATCACGGGCAACAATTGGGTTGCCCCAGCCCAGGTCTGTACCGTCGGGTAAAATGCCGGTGGTGGTTGGTCGTGCCAGGATGGAATAAAAAACGATGTTTTTATAGTTGTTGATGGTCACATCCTGAGAACCGGGAGAAGTGCCCGGCTGATTTTTTTCTTCCAGTCGGCCGGCGATATTCAAAGACACGGAAAGGCGGTCATTGACTTCGTAGTCAATATTGGACCGTAGGTTGACACGGTCAAAGTTTACCCCCTTGATTACCCCTTCCTGGCGCAGAAAGGCGGCGTTATTGAAAAAGCGAAGTTTTTTGTTACCCCCGCTAATATTGAGGTTCTGGTAGGTTTGTGGGCCGAAGGGCTGAAAAATCATTTTTGTCCACTCCGTATTGCCGAGAATGCCGTCGGGGTCTCCGTTTTGGATTTTCTCGATATCTTCCGGTAGGTATTCTATGGGTAATCCGTCAAGCGTTTTGGCCTTGTTGTGCCAAAGGGCATAGTCGAGTCCATCGGGGTAATCGGGGAAGGCAGTATTTTGGGAAAGCCCGAAAGTACTGGTAAAATTGAGGTTGACGGTCTGGGCATCCTTGCCCTTTTTGGTAACCACCATGACCACGCCGTTGGCGGCACGCACACCATAGGTGGCTGCAGCCGCGGCATCTTTCAGGATACTGATGGATTCAATCTCATTGGGGTCGAGGTTATCAAAAGAACGTTCTACACCATCTACAATGACGAGGGGTTCGCCGGAGCCGGTGGGCGAACTTCTTCCACGGATGAAAAACTTGGCGGCATTTTCTCCGGGCACCCCGCTTTGCTGGCGGGTGATGAGCCCCGGAAGTCGCCCTGCAAGCATATTGGTTAGGTTATCGGTAGGTTTTTGAACGAGGTCCCTACTGCTGACCATAGCCACAGATCCGGTGAGGTGACTTTTTTTCTGCGTGCCGTATCCAACTACAATTACTTCAGCAATTTGTCTGGTTTCCAACTGGAGCTGTACCGAAATTTCGGTTTGGCGCAACACCGGCACTTCTATCGTTTCATAACCGATATAAGATACCACCACAGTACCGCCGGTGGTAGGAATATCAATCAGGAACTTCCCATTTTCATCGGTAAAGGTACCCACCGTTGCATTTTTAAGTGCGATGGTGGCAGTGATGGCGGGTTGTCCGTTTTCGTCAAGCACGGTGCCTGTTCGGGTGC
>CAYTNI010000197.1:0-6128 GCA_964439115.1 uncultured Saprospiraceae bacterium | reverse complement strand
TCAAAAGCAGCTACCTCGAAGGAGTACAAGGTGCTGGGCTCAAGGCCTGTGACCAGCACGGAGAGTGTATTGCCCGGAAGGGAGTCAAAAAACACGCCATCCACCCACACAATATATCCATTTACCTGGGTGTCATCCGTAGAAGCTGACCAGCTCAACAGCACCGCATTGAAGCTGGGTGAGCCGGCAAGATCGCCGGGAGCGGTTGGCGGTGTCACATCGGGCGTCTCATCCGCACCGGTGGTCACGCGTAGTGAAGTAGGTAAAGATTCGTTACCGGCCTCATCCACAGCCGTTACGCTAAAATTAAATTCGGTGAGTGGCGTAAGTGCCGGGAAGTAGGCCGTATGGGCCGTGGTGGTGGCCACCAGCGCTCCGTCTCTATAGACGTTATACGCGGCTACGGCAATGTTGTCCGTAGCAGGCAGCCAATCCAGTCTTACATTATTAAAGGTTACCGTAGCAGACAGGTTGAGCGGTGCGCAGGGTGCCTCCACATCCCCGCCTGTGGGTGCTTGTGACTGGGCATCGTACAGGGCTTCAACTTCTGCCGCGCTCAAGGCGGTATTGTAAATCTGCACCTCGTCAATACTGCCATCAAACCAGTTGCCTCCATCAATCGGGTTATACCCTATGCCCAGGGGATGAGTGGTGTTGTTGAGCGTGCCCACTACATTTTTCTCTGCTACCAGATCCCCATTCATGTAAATCAGATTTTTTTGCCCGTCATGTACCATGACGACATGAGTCCATGCGCCTACGGGCAATGCGTTGCCGTCACCGGAATCCATATCGGAAATACCGTTGGTATAGTTGGTGGTCCAAACCGGTTTTCCATGGGGCGGCAGGGATATTTTCCAGCGCTGCTGCCAACCGCCGAAAGAAAGCAGAAATGCCTCTCCATTACCGGGCAAACTATTGGGTTTTGCCCAAAAACTAACGGTGGTCAACGGAGAGTTCAACTGCGGAGAGTTGGCAGCAGAAACTTCTGTAGAGGTGCCATTAAAAGATGCTGATTTATTGGCCTTGCCAAATCGGTCAGGGGCCATGGCCGCAGCAGAAGCGTGGTTGCTGTAGTCGGTTTCGTCGCGGCTGTTACCGCTAAACGCATAGTGCGCCACTAAATTACCGGCCACGGTCGGTGCCGGCGCTTGCGCTGCATAAAGTGCGGCCACGGCGGCATCATCGAGGGCCTCATTGTAAATTTGAACATCGTCGAGTGCCCCGTCAAAGAAGCTGCCATTGTCAATAGGGTCGTATCCGATTCCCAGTGGATACACCGTTTTATCGAGCGCTCCGCTCACATTGCGCTCATTCACCAAGGCGCCATTGAAGAAAATTTTGTTTTTGGAGCCATCGTGTACCATAACTACATGTGTCCAGCTTCCAATGGTCAGCGGAGTTCCGGAGTCCATGTCCGCACAGCATGCTCCACCGGAATGGGTGGTGAAAACAGGCTTGCCATGGGACGGCATGGATATCTTCCAGCGCTGCTGCCAGCCACCGTGGGAAAGAATATACACTTCGCCACTTCCCGGGAAGCTGTTGGGGTTTACCCAAAAGCTGATGGTCGTATTGTCGGATTGCAACGCCGCGGAGTTGTCAGCTCTCAGGGCACCGGCAGCGGCATTGGAGCCCCAGCCGTGTCTGTTGGCAGTAGCATTAAGCGTGTTAATGGTTCGGGCGTGATTGCCAAACTGAGTGTCATCCTCGCCGGTGCCGTTAAGGCTGTAATGAGCCACCAAGGATGCCGGAGTGCCGGGGAAAGTGGATTGATCGGCAAATGCAGCGGCAATTTCGGCAGCACTTAAGGCATAATTGAAAATCTGAACCTCGTCAAGTACGCCGTCAAACCAGTTTCCACCGTCTATGGGGTTGAATCCAATGCCGAGCGGTCGCGTAGTCGCATTGAGCGTACCCACCACGTTTTTCTCGGCCACCTGTACGCCATTCATATAAATTAAATCCTTGGTGCCATCGTGTACCATGGCCACATGCGTCCAGACGCCAGGCGCCAGGGTGTTGCCATCCCCGCTGTCCATATCGGAAATGCCGCCTGAGTGGTTGGTCGTCCAAACGGGTTTTCCATGCCCTGGCAGCGAAATTTTCCAGCGCTCCTGCCATCCACCGAAAGAAAGCAGGAATGCCTCCCCGTTGCCGGGAAGGCTGTTGGGCTTTGCCCAGAAGCTGACGGTGGTGTGTGGGCCGTTCAACTGGCTGCTGTTGGGCGCCATTACTTCAGAGGATGTTCCATTTACGGCAAGCGCGGCATTGCCAAAGCCGAACCTGTCGGTGGTGAAATCAGCAGACGATGCGTCTGCATGATTGCCAAAACCGGAGGCGTCCATGCCGCTCCGGCCAAAGCTGTAGGAAGCTACCAGTGCCTGTCCCTGGGTGGGAGCCGTGCTCTGGGCCGTATGTAACGCTGCAATCTCGGCCGCAGAAAGCGCCTGGTCAAAAATCATCACCTCGTCGAGAGCACCATGGAAATAGTTGCCATTATCAATGGGATCATACCCGATACCCAAAGGATAAGTAGTAGGATCCAGGGCGCCATTCACACTCCGCTCATTGACCTGTACGCCATTGAAATAGATGATGTTTTGGGTGCCATTGTGCACCATCACCACATGGGTCCAAACATCCGTGCTGAGCGGGGTGTTGGAATCCATGTCGCTGCAACAGGCTCCGTTGGAATGCGTGGTGAATACCGGTTTTCCGTGACCGGGGAGGGATATCTTCCAGCGCTCCTGCCAGCCTCCGAAGGAGAGGATGTAACTTTCTCCTTGTGCCGGAAAGGAGCTTGGGTTGATCCAGAAGCTGATGGTCGCATTGGCAGAGTTGAGCGGCGCGGAATTAGGAGCCGTTAACCCCGCCTGTGCCCCATCAAAGAAAAAAGCACTGTTGGATTGACCAAACCGATCCTGTGTCAGTTGGGCTGCGCTCACCGCGGCATCATTGCCGAAACTGGAGCCGTCTTTTGCATTTCCTGAGAAGGTATAATGCGCCACCGGTGTTTGCGCAAATAACCCTGCGCCCATCCATAGGCAACTCAGGAAAATCCATACCATTCGTAAATGCTGTTTCATGTTTTCACCATTTTTTTGTTAAAAAAAGAATATGGGTTGAAGTGCATCCAAGGGTGTCCCTCTTCTGCATACTGAAAGCCGTCTCAATGGTTTTGAATCACCATTCTTTCCTGAAAAACTTTTTTGTTGGTACTGATGGAAATAATGTAAACCCCTGATAAATAATTTTTTAAGTTTAATTCCATGCGCTGGTCGCCATTTCCCACCCATCGCATCCTTAGTTTCCCATTCCCATCGAAGAGCCGAATTTCTTCTATGCGTTCCCCCGGGGTTGGGAGCTCAATCCTGAGCTCCTGGCTAGCGGGGTTTGGGTAAACACGGATTCGGCTATCTGTTTCGGAAAAATTATTGACCGCCGTTAACCCGGATTGGTATAAATGCAATACCTCCGTGGGATGCAGTGCGTAATTCATTATTTGTACCTCATCCAATACGCCTCGGAAGTTGTAGTTGGCATCGCCGGGAAGCATTTGCCCCATTAGAAAAGGCAGTGAGGTCGTGCGGATTAATCCTGTAAATGGCTTGAAAGCATGCAACTCCCCATTGATGTAAATCGCCATCAGGGTTCCGTCATAGGTGGCTGTGATATGGTAAAAACTGTCCTGTTGAAGAAGGATTTCAGAATCAAGATCCGATATGCCGTTCAGCGAGTTGACCGTCCAGCGGAGCTTTCTGTCAGGCGTGATGGATATCTTCCATCGGTTTTGCCAACTGCCGTGAGAGAGCAGAAAGGTTTCCCTGTCTGGCAGTGATCCGGCTCGAAACCAGCAACTTACGGAAATGGCCTGCTGGAAATTCAGAAGCGGATGATTGGCTACAATGATATGCTGGCTGCCACCGTTAAAAAAATAGGCGCGCTGCGAATTCCCCAACCTGTCAGCGGTAAGGATGGCGCCGTTGTTTTGTCCGTGTAGCTGGTTCCCGCTGACATCCTGGGCATTCCCTGTGAAAGGATAATGAGCAATAGTATTGCCGCTGGTGGCAGGAAATATCCTCACTAAAATGCTTGTACTGGATATGGCTGTCAGACCGTCAGAATCCGTTACCGTAACCTGGATTTGGTAAATACCGGATTGGGATGCATTCCATGAAATAGTTGAACCATGGCCTTGTATCAGGCCGCCGGAACTGCTCCAACTGTAATTCAGCGTATCCCCGGGGTTGGGATCTGTGGCAAGGCAGGAAATCTGAAGCGACTCGCCGGGCTCCACATAAGGGGCGCTTTTGACAAGATTCTGGATTTGAGGTGCAAGATTGATTTCCTCCACAATCGGTAAGGTCAGGAACGCGGTGTCCCTGTTGCCTTCTATGTCTGACACCACGCATCGAACAGTCACCTCGCCCGGCGTTTGGGGCGCCCGGAAGGTCACTGTGGCCGAATCCCCTTCTATGCTACCCGCTTCTGCCGTCCATTCATACTCCAGCAAATCAGAATCTGGGTCTTCTACGGTAGCATAAATGGCTGTTTCCATGCCTACCTGAACCGGATACTGCGCCGTGGCAAGTCCCTTGATTCTGGGGGCATAAGTCCAGGGCTGTGCCGATTGCCTGTAGTCCACCACTACGCCATCCACCAGCATTTTGTTGCGGTCATAGGTAATGACGCCATTGGGCGGACAAACGACCACCATGATGGCTGCATTGGCCGGAATTTGAAGCGTTACCACTCCACTGGCATCCTGATGAATGAAATTTTCGGAAAGGGATTCGTACAGGTCAAAAGTGCCGGTGCCCAGATCGAGCTGTACCTGCCGCGCTGTTGAATAAGAATTATAATATAAATAGGTGGGATAAGCATCCTCCCTGAAAAAATCTGTGGCCAGCAAATCAAGCCTCAAAATGCGATCCACGTTGGTTTTTTCCACTATGGCCCCCAGGTATCCAATCGAGGAGGTGCCATAGAGCGCCAGGTTTGTTGCCGCCCACCCTCCCTGTACGGCATCTCCCGTGGAATAGGGGGAGTTTCCCTGCCAAACCTGCCGGAGCGCTTCATACCCCATTACCTGATCGGGATCATTTACGCCCGACCATCCGGAAGCATCCTGTAGGGAAGCCGGCAGAAATCCCGGATAAAAGAGCCGCGTGGCATTGCTGAGGTTAAGCACCCATTTGCCAATGGCCCGCGCAAATTGCTTGTCGTAACGCACCATCGGCACCAAAGCGGCAGCCTGCTGTACGCCGTTGAGCTGAAAAGCATAATCATTGCCGTTGCCATTGGCTTCACCAACAAGTCCGGAAACATTGAAGCCCCCCCAGGTTCCCACAATGGTGCCCCAACCTCTGAGTGCCCCTCGGTTGAAAGACCAGTTCAGCATCTTTTCTACATCGTAAGAGGTTCCAATTTCTGCATTCATCTTCGCAGCCGTATAGGTGCCATAAGGCAACTGCAACTCATACGATGGATTGCTCGTCCAGTTGTTCAAAAACTCCAGAGACCACTCTGCACCCTTTAAATATTCGGCATTTTGTGTTCTTTTCCAGGCGTGATACAACAACCAGCCAAAGGCTCCGGAAGCTTCCGGCTCCGGCACCCCGTTCGGATTGGGTTGTCCGGAAAGAAAGCGCCATGCCCTGTAGTTCATATAGGCCGGGCTCCAGGGCGCTTCCGAGCCACCCATACTGCGCACAGCCTCCAGCATGCGATCCGCTACGGCCTGAAATTGTTCTTCCGCAGCACCACCTGCATTGGGATATAAATCGTACAATTGATAAAAATACACATTGGGCATCATGTCATACCACCAGTCGTTACCACTGCCTGTGGAAGGGGCATTCAGATACAGACGCTCTCCATTTTGCCGGTTGAAAAAATCCTGGGACATCAACACCCAGTTTTGCCCAAACTGATTGCGCTTGTCAATGCCCACCAGCGTCGCTCCAATCAGCGAGGGAAGTACATTGATTGCCTCATTACCCAAGGGATTATTGGTACCCACATAAGTGTGCTGCCTGAAAAATGGCCTTTCCGGGTAATTCAAGCCGGAAGGAATCAGAGTGGTGAGTGGTAAATACTGCCCAGTTCGCTGTACGTCATACACC
>CAYTNI010000196.1:0-6139 GCA_964439115.1 uncultured Saprospiraceae bacterium | reverse complement strand
CATAAGTTGGTCAGCGGGATGCCACAAATCCACGTGTTTGCCGACCAGAACCCGGGAGCGGGATTTACCCCCGCCGAAGAGACTCTGGAGGATGTGTTTTTTGCCAAACTGAATAGCCTGATCTAAAACCCCGTCGCCATGAAAAAATTCTTCTCTTTTGAATGGAAGCACTGGCTCAAAACGCCCATGCTCTGGATATTCCTCCTGATCAATACCCTGTTGATTTTCGGAGCAACCACCTCCGACAACATCACCATTGGCGGAGGGGTGGGCAACGTTTGGAAAAACTCTCCCTACGTCGTCCAGCAATATTACCTGGTGATGTCGCTCATTGCCCTGCTGATGACCACCGCCTTTATGACCGCTACTGCCGGGCGCGACTTCAGCACCGGGATGTATCAGTTTGTATTCAGTTCACCAATACGCAAACGCGATTATTTCTTCGGCAAATTTTTCGGAGCGGCGCTGATTGCGGCCATTCCGCTTTTGGGCGTTTCCTTAGGAACCCTCCTCGGGCCGTTCATGCCCTGGGTGTCTCCGGAGCGGTACGGCGAGGTAGTTTGGAGCGGTCACCTTCAGGGATTTCTGCTGTTTGCCCTACCCAACACGCTGATTACCGCAGTGGTGGTATTTGGCCTGGCCGTGCTTTTTCGAAGCAACCTGGTATCCTACGTCGGCTCCATGCTGTTGCTGGTACTGTATGTGGTCAGTCAGGGCTACACCAGCGATTTGGACAAGGAGTGGCTGGCCATCCTGCTGGATCCCTTTGGCTTGCAACCCTTCTCGCTGGCCTCCAAATACCTGACGGTACAGGAAAAAAATACGGCGGCAGTTCCTTTGACCATGGGGTTGTGGGTGAACCGCCTGCTTTGGCTCGGACTGGCATTTTTGGCATTGCTGGGCATTTATCACCGCTTTTCCTTCAGCGAGAAAAATAAAAAAGGCGCTTCTGCGGAATCTGAGGCGGAACTTGCCTTTTCCAATCCGGTGAAGGCTTTTCAGCCGCGGAAAACCGTCAGGTACTCGGTGGCTATTCTATGGAACCTGATGGTTTTTGAGACGAAAACCCTGCTCAAAAACCAGAGCTTCCTGATTTTGGTCAGCATTGGGTTGATCAACCTCGTCGCCAGTCTGACTAGCTTCAGCGATATCTATGGAAGTAAGTCCTATCCGGTGACCTATTCCATCATTGATACCATCCGGGGCTCGTTTTTCCTCTTTCTCCTAGGATTCATCACCTTTTATTCCGGATTACTCGTGTGGAAGGAACGCGATGCCCGCATGGCTGAAATTGAGGATGCCACTGCGATACCCAATGGATTTCGGTTTGTGTCCAGACTGTCCGCGCTCCTGGCTGGAATATTCGCGGTGCTTTGCGGCACCATACTGGCGGGCATTTTGGTGCAGACCATGAACGGTTATTTCCGATTTGAGATTGGCCAGTATGTCATGAGTCTTTTGGTTTTTGACTTTTTGGATTTTGCCTGGCTCGCCGTGATGGCACTGTTTTTTCAACACCTGATTCAACACCGCTACATCGCCTACTTTGCATTTGTGGTATTTCTGGTACTCAACAGCTTTGTGTGGAGCGCCCTCAAGGTAGAGTCGAATATGGTCATTTTTGGCGCCTCCCCTTTCATGATTTTCTCCGACATGAACGGCTTCGGTCCTTTCCTAAGCGGGAAAATATGGTTCAGCGGATACTGGACCCTAATCGCCGCATTAATTGCGGTGATTAGCCATGGTTTTTCGATGCGGGGCAAGGAAACCGGATTTGCCAGTCGCAGCCGGCAGGCCTGGAGTCGCATCCGCCAAAACGCGCTGCCGGTGGCCCTGTTGGCAGGCGTTGCCCTGCTTTGCGGCGCTTTTGTCTTTTACAACACGCAGGTGGAGAATACCTATCAGAACGGCGATGAGACCGAAGCCGACCAGCAAGCTTACGAACTTACCTACAAAAAGTTTGAGGGTATCCCACAACCCTCCTGGGTGGCGTTAGACTACGACATTGATTTATACCCTTATGACCGCAATCTGTATGTAAGCATTAAGGGCGAGCTGGTGAACAAAACCACTTCCCCCATCCCGGAACTGCATTTCACCCTGCCGCCTGCCATGGATTCGGTGGATATCCTGATACCCGGGGCAAAGCTGCGCCATCGCAATGAGCGGCTGGTTTACCGCATTTTCAGGCTCTCTGAGCCACTCCAACCCGGCGACACCATCTCTATAAGCATTCGGGTGAAAAAAGAAACCAAAGGCTTTGAAAACGAGGTATCCTTCACTTCCGTAACTCAAAACGGCACTTTTTTCAACAATGCAGATATTCTGCCGGGAATTGGTTACCAGCGCAATTTCGAGATAAGCGACAGAAACAAGCGCAAAAAGCTGGGTCTGCCGCCCCGCCAACGCAGTGCACCTCTGGATGAGCACAACATGGATGCCCGCAGCCGCACTTATCTGGGGCTGAACGCCGACTATGTGGATGTCCGCACAGTGATTCGCACGGCTTCCGACCAGCTTGCCGTGGCGCCCGGCTCGCTCCGCAGGGAATGGCGCGAAGGTGACCGTCGCTGTTTTGAGTACCAGCTCGACCGTCCCTCCCTCAATTTCTATTCCTTCATCTCCGCCCGCTACCAGGTGGCGCGAAAAAAATGGAACGGCATTGACCTCGAGGTGTATCACATTCCCGAGCATGCCTACAATGTGCCTAACATGATATCTTCCATGCAAAAATCGCTGGAGTACTATACCCGCAACTTTGGGCCCTATTATCACAAGCAGTGCCGCATCATCGAGTTTCCGCGATATGGGAGTTTTGCCCAGGCTTTCCCCGGCACAATGCCCTACAGCGAAGGCATTGGATTCATTGCCGATTTGCGAGAGGTGGAGGCCGATGACATTGATTTCGTCTTTTTTGTAGTAGCGCATGAAATGGCACACCAGTACTGGGCGCACCAAATGGCGGGGGCAGACATGCGCGGAGCCGAAATGCTCTCCGAGAGTTTTGCGGAATACTCGGCGCTCATGGTGATGGAAAAAGCCTACGGAAAAGACAAAATGAAAAAATTCCTGGCCTACGAGATGGACGATTATCTCAATGGTCGCAGCAACGAACTGGAAGCAGAGCGCCCGCTGATGGAATCGGAACGTCAGGCTTACATCCACTACCACAAAGGATCTGTGGCACTCTACTACCTCAAGGAAATGATTGGCGAGGCACAAATGAGCCGGGCGTTCCAAAAATTGCTCGGACAGTACGCCTACCGGGAAGCGCCGTACGCCACTTCCTTGGATGCCGTTCGTGCTTTCCGGGAGGTGACCCCCGATTCCCTTCAGTATGTGATTGACGATCTTTTTGAGCACATCACCCTCTTTTCCAACAGGGTGGTGGAAGCAGAGGCCACCAAATCAGGAGATGCGTGGAAGGTGACCATCAAAACCCAGATGGAAAAATTCCGTGCCGATTCCCTGGGCAGGGAAACTGCGGTGCCGCTAAAAGACTATGTGGATATCGGTATTTTTGCCGACAGCGATTCCTTCCCCGAGCCTGGCAGGCCGCTCCTGATGCAAAGGATGAAAATCACGGGCAAAGAGGATACCTTTACCTTTGAGGTGAAAGAAAAGCCGGACCGCGCAGGTATTGACCCATACCTTTTTCTTATTGACCGCATTCCGGATGACAATGTGAAAAAGGTGGCTTTGGACAATCGTTGACGGTAGCGCCTATAATTTACGGAATAGGCGGGAAGCTTATCCGCTTTTTTCAAGAAATGAAGGACCGTGCCATGCCCTGGGGAGGTGTATGGCACGGTTTTTTTGTTAGGTATGGGCTGGTGTATTGGGTAAGGCCGCGGCGGAAAAGCGAAAGGGGAAGAGGGGTTGGAAGTTTGGGCGTAGGCTCACGGGGGAATGGTAGATTTTGAGGAGGGAATAGGTTAACACGGCACACTTTAATGAACAGTCTCCAATGCTTGTTACCACTGATGCCCACGGCATCAAACGTTTGTAGAAATAGAATGTGATATCGCGTGCACGACCCTGCAGGGGTCGCAGACATATCCTGTTCATTGCGTTCTGAAAACCTGGTATCCCTTCAGGAGATGAAAAATATTGGCGGAAGATGAAAGCTTCACGGTATTCGGAACCATCGTGATAGGTATTTACCGGAGCATATTGGGGCGAATCACGCACCGGCTGGGTATCTTTCCGGTGGAGCGCCATACCCATATCGTCCTTCAACTTGTGGAGTTTGGCGGTGCGTGCCAGAGGGGTCGGAAAGGTAGGTTAACCGGCTGATTTTTACCGCATCAAGGCTGAAAGCTGCGTATAAACTACTAAATTTGCGCAAGTGCGAGGGCGCATGGACGTTGTTTTGTTTCACGGCCGGGTGCCTTGCTTTTCCGTAATTTTTTGAAAATGTGCAGTGATATGTTAGGAGGCTTCAAAAGAGATCATTCAGTCGGGCTTAAAAAAGACAGGCAATGAGAATTAACCACGTCAGGATAAAGAATTTCCGCGGCTACGAAGATTTAGAGGTAAGTCTAAATCCTAATTTCAACCTATTTATTGGAGACAACGGAAGTGGAAAAACCGCCATTTTAGAAGCCCTGACTATTGCCATTGGTTCATTTTTTCTAGGTATCAGAGGAGCCAATGCCAGAGGTTTTCATAAAAAGGATATTCGGATAGCTACTTTTGAACACAGTGAAGAGTTTCAATTTCCAGTTGAAGTGGAGGCAAGTGGGATTGTTGCCAAAGAATCTATCACTTGGTTGCGTACTTTGGCTACAAGTGATGATAAGGACCAAAAAAGAAATAGAACTACTTCAAAGTATGCAAATGCCATTAAAGATATTGCTGCTGATATAGATAATGCTGTTAGGAGTGGTTCAAATGTCAATTTGCCTTTACTAGTTTATTATGCTACAGGAAGACTTTTCGATGTGGCCAGAGATACAGATGACCTTAATCAAAGTAAGCATGAGAAAATGCAGATATCTTCTCGTTTCAGAGCCTACGAAAGAAGTCTGGAAGCAAAATCTACCCATAAGAAATTTCAAAAATGGTTTAGAGGCAAGGAGCTTTCCAGAATTCAAAAAGGTGGAAGTGTTGATATCAATTTAGAAGTAGTTAAAAACACCATTATTAATAATTTGCCCGGATGCAAAAACATATATCAGGAATTTGACCCCGATAAACCCCAAGGCTTAAAAATTGAGCTGCAAGATGGCAGAATTTTGCCTTTCAATTCCTTAAGCGACGGTACTCGTAACTTTTTTGCCATCATCGCTGATATGGCTTATATGTGTATAACGTTAAATCCGCATTTGAAGGAAAAGGCCTTAGAAGAAACCGAGGGAGTCGTATTGATTGATGAATTAGACCTGCACCTACATCCCGAATGGCAGCGAAAAATTATTACGGTATTAAAAGTAACTTTCCCTAAAGTGCAATTCATCGCAACTACGCATTCGCCATTCCTGATTCAAGAAACAGGAGAAGGGCAGCTTATTATTTTGAAAAACAGCAAGGTGCATAAAATCACCAATGCCGCAAATTTGAGTATCGAAGATATTGCAGAAGAACTTCAATATGTTCAGAACCCACAATGGGGCAAACTGCGGCAGGAAATGTTTGAAAAAGCCCGTGCCTATTATCAGGCTGTAAAAGAAGGCAAAGACACACCTGAAATGAAAGCTGGATTGGATGAAGCGATGAAACCGTTTGCCTTGGATACAGCTTTTTATGCCATCGTTGAACAGGAAAAGATTTTTCAAGAATACCATAAAAATAAAAATGAGACCCGTAAATAAAGGCGCAGCCCCAAGAGCTTACACCGACTACGGACAAGCGCGGCACGATTTGGCAGAAAGAATCGGCTATTACTGTTCTTACTGCGAAATGAAGGTTTTTAATAGCATTGAAGTAGAACATATTTTACCCCAAAATCAGGGTGGGCCTGTATTAGATTGGGATAATTTTCTATTGTCGTGCAAATACTGCAATACTATCAAAAGCGACCATAATACCAACACCAATGATTATTTATGGCCAGATAGAGATAATACAGATTTAGCTTTTCAATACACAATTGCCGAAGCTGTTGTTCCAAAACAGGAGCTAAGTGATGAATTTAAGC
>CAYTNI010000195.1:0-6162 GCA_964439115.1 uncultured Saprospiraceae bacterium | reverse complement strand
GGGTATTAACGCCTTCCTTGGCTCTGATGGCTTCAGTGTAGGGAACATCGCCGTAGGCATCCGTGGCAAGTGAAAACATCCAGCTTTTCAAAACCAGGGCAATTCCCTTGTAGTTGTTCTCACCATTGGCTTCAGCCTGATCCAGGATAATTTTCAAATCGCGAGAATTGCTGTAAACGGCATTCCAAATGCTATTGATTTCGCCCCAGAGGTAACGATCTTCATTCACAAACTGATTTTTAGCAGTTTGTTGTATAACGATATTCCCGATACCCCAAGATTGCCCCAATACTGTTCCCATCATACTTGCCTGAATACGAGGCAGCAAAAGGGAAGCAGGCACATTTATGGGGGCATTTGGATTGGTATTTATCTCATCAAATTCGGATGTACAAGCCTGTACAAAAAGGAACAGACCGAAAAATGATAGTATTTTAAGGATATTATTTCTCATAATTCTTTGAATTAGAAGTTGAAATTAAGATTTACGCCCCAACTGCGAACGGAAGGTATCGCAACTGATTCCACGCCGGGAATGATGGTACCGCCTACAGTAGAAGCGGTTTCGGGGTCCACGTGCGGCACATCTGTCCAAAGGGCAAGGTTGCGACCAACCACGCTCAGGCGAACGTTGCGAACAGGAGCTTTTCCAAGCCATTTGTCGGGGAGGGAATAACTGAACTTTACCTCGCGGAGTTTCACGAATGAGGCGTCGTACATCATGGGTTCAATGAGGCGTCGTCCCAGAGTGAGTGAGGTATGCCATTCTCTTGCACTTAGCTTGAAAGTATTGGGCAGGAAGGTTCCATCCGTTTGCTGGACTACGCCCTCTCCGATTACGCCATTGCCTTCAAGATTGAGGTCATATCCATTGGCGCGGCCCTCAAGAGTTTCGATAATAATACCTCCTTCACGACCAACCGTTTGGGTATGCGAATAAAGCTCACCACCACTCCTGATATCAAAAAGGAAACTCAGGTTTACATTTTTATAGGAGAAGCTATTATTAATCCCGGCGAGCCAATCCGGGTTGTAATTACCCAGGAAGATACGATTTGTTGTCGCAATAGGCTTTCCAGTGCTATTGTAAACTATCTGACCCTCGAATTCACCGGTGGCATCATAGTAGGGTGCGTTTGGATCCGAACTCTGAACGCGAGCGAATCCAATTCCGTACATGTTACCCATTCGCTCACCAACCCGCGCTTCCACGGTGACATAGCGACTTCCCATTACGTAGTTGTTGATTTCCTGACCTGATACTGGATCCTTGTAAAGTTCAAGGACTTCAGACCGGTTGGCAGACCAGTTGAGGTTCACGTCCCAACTAAAATTACGGGTTTGAATCGGTGTGATATGGAGACTTACCTCAAGTCCATTGTTGCGAATCAGACCAGCATTGATGAGCCTCTGGCTGTAACCGGTAGTGCCTGACAAAGGAATACCCAAAATTTGGTTCTTAGACCGAGTGTTATAGTAGGTAAAGTCAAGTCCCAGTCTGTTTTGAAAAAAGCGGAGGTCAAATCCAGTTTCGATTGAAGAACTGATTTCTGGCTTGAGATTGGCATTCGGGAGTACGGAAGATTCGGAAAAAACAGGATTTCCATTTACCAAGGTTCCAGGGTTAAAAACTGCTCCAAGTTGGAAAGGATCAGTATCGTTTCCAACCTGAGCCAAACCGAGGCGGACTTTTGCAAAAGAAAGTTTGCTTGACGGAGAGAGGTTTAATTTTTCACTGATTACCATACCCATGTTGGCGGAGTAGTAAAAAAAGCTTCGGGAAGCTGCCGGCAGGGTACTTGACCAGTCATTACGCCCTGAAAAATCGAGGAAAAGCCAGTCGTTCAGGCCAACCTGGGTAGTGGCGTACAAGCTATTGATGCGCTTCTCACTTCTGAAGTTGCCGCTTTGGAGAGCCACTCTTGAATTGGTGAGGTTGTAAACACCGGGCACTGCCAATTCCGGAGCGAAGACATCAGAATAGTTGGATTGCTGTCGCATCATATTACCTCCGAGGGCCCCTGTAATCGTAAAATTGCCCTGGCTTTTGGGATTAATACTGAGTAGGAAGTCGGAATTTGTTTCTGCAAAAAACAATTTTTCCTCACGATAGCTCCCTCGAGGAAAACGCTGGGTAGAGTAAGCGCGGCGGCGGGCTCTGAAATCATTGCTGATGTCAGTACCGCTGCGAAGCATAATGCTCATCCATTCAGTGAAATCATAGGTAAGGGATACGTTTCCATATACCCTGTTTACATCCTGGGAGTTGGTGTTTTCAAAAACATTAAAATAGGGGTTATCGTGATAGTTGTAGTTGAAATTGAATTGATTAAGCCCTTCCCGACCAGCCTGCCAATAATCTTTCAGAGAGTTCATGTCTATATCTCTGGGAAACCAGCAGTTAAACAGGTACATCAAATTTTCTGTACCATAGCTAAGGTTGGGGCGATTGCCACTAACACTGTTGATGTAGTTCATCACCGCTCTCGCCTTGAGCTTTTCCTGAAACTTGTAGCCACCCGACAAGGAGAAGGTGTTGCGGGTAAGGTCTGTGTTTGGAATAATACCAGTTTGATTGAGGTGCGTGTAAGAAGCACGGAAGTCTCCAGATTCATTGGAACCCGCCACTGCGATGTTATGTGTTTGGGTTACACCTGTTTCAAAAAAATCAGCAACATTATTCGGATTGGAATTGAAGGATGTTGGGGTGATTTCCCCTCTGGCTGCAAGCTGGTCAGCGAGATTAACTGGTCCGATTTGGGAGAATAAGTTTCCTACATCAGCACCGCGAAGTCCATTTGCGGTAGGAGAATCAAACTGAGGAATAGGTTGGCCGTTCATTGCCGGACCCCAGCTTTCATCAACTCCGTCACGGGTTCCACCGCCATTGCCATCTACGAAGGCAAACTGCCCGTTCAAGCCCTGGCCGTAAACATTCTGATATTCCGGAAGGCGAAGGGGGTCCTCGAAACTAACCGTAGAGTTGACAGAGATACCGAGACCTTTTGTACCCTGCCCAGTTTTGGTCGTGATAAGGATAACGCCATTATTAGCCCGCGATCCATACAATGCTGTGGCACTGGCTCCCTTGAGTACAGTTATAGAGGCAATGTCATCAGGGTTTACGAATCCGGCACCATTGCCAAAATCCGCTTCCTGGTTGCTTCTGCCGGTGGAGCCCGTAAATTCATTGCTGATGGGCACGCCGTCCACTACAAACAGGGGTTGGTTTTTATTGAGATTCAAAGACCGCTCACCTCTTATAGTTACTCGTGCCGAAGCACCGATACCGGATGGATTGCCCACAATGGTGAGACCGGCAACCTTCCCAGTCAATGAATTGACGAGGTTGGTTTCTCTGGCCTGAATTAGGTCTGAACCATCCACAGTCTGTACCGCATAACCTAAAGCCTTGTTGGCGCGGCTTATGCCAAGAGCTGTTACGGTAACTTCAGAAAGACTGATAGCATCCTCCTGCAATTCCACATTAATCTTTTGGCGACCGTTTACCGCAACCTCCAATCCTTTGAAGCCTAAGAAATTGAATACTAAGACATCATTGCTTTTAGCCTCAATCTCATAAACACCGTCGATTGTGGTGACGGTGCCCCTGGATGATCCTTTAACCAGGACGGTAACCCCAACCAATTGCTCGCCTGTGGCCTTGTCGGTCACCACACCGGATACCAATTGCTGAGCCAGGGTGAACTCGGCCAAACCCAGAAGCAATATGATGCTGAGTAAATGCCGAAAATACCGGGACACGAACGATCGTGCTCCCTCAGTTTGTTTGTAAAAGGTAATTTCCATAAATTTGTATTATTTGATTTACTTTTTTGCTGAAGGCGGTGCGTACTGCCTTCAGCGTTTTTCGAGGGCAAAGAATTGAATTATTCAGCACAAGACTTTTATTTTGCTTATTAACATTTTTTTAATTAATTGTAAAATATTATTCTGATACCAGCAAATCAACAGTTTGTTTGGCTAAGCCGAAGGAGAGGGTCATACCGGCTCCACCTGCTCCATTGACAATAGTGACTTCATTTTCAGGACGATGGCGGATTACCGGCTGGCCGGATTTATTTTTAGCGTAATAACCTGCCCAATAAGATGATATTCCAGTATTGGGAAAATGAGCAAATCGATGAAGTTCTCTAAGGATGAGCTCATTGATATTAGTTTGTAAGAATGGATCCGAGGCTGTGCCGTATTCATGGCTATCGCCGATGGTTAACTCTCCGGCAGCGGTTGCGGAAAGCAATACATGAATACCATATTCATTATAAAGCGGCATTTCCTCAGCTATTCGCTTTTTGAACATGGGTAAAGACGGGCAATCCTGAAAAGCTTCGTAATGTTGAAGAGTAAGACCGGCAGCCAGATTTGGCCCTAAGGAAAAAGAACTTGGTTGGGGAAATGTACGCATCATCTGAAGTTTGCATTTAAGCATTCCCAGAACGGAAAAATTTTCGGGATACAGCGTTTCGAAATCAATTCCGCTACAAATTATTATCTCCCTCGCAAACCAGTTTTTTGTGCCGCTTGAAAGCATGGGATAATCAACCCGGGTAATAGCCGTTTGATAAACAATTTCCACGTTATCAAAAGATTGCAGGTATTGATGTAGTTTTTGGAGGGCCTGGCGAGGGTCAATATTCACCTCTGATTCACTGAGCATGGCCATCCTCAGCCCTTCTTTCTTAACAGCTGGGCATTGGCGGCAGGCCTCGTCAGCTGTAAGTAGCCTGACCTGATATCCATGCTGGGCCTTGAGATAAACGAACTCCTCAAGGATAGCTTGTTCATCGGCATGATGTGCAAGGTGAAGAGAGCCGGCCGGTGATGCCCAAAATCCTGCAGATTGAGCCAGCTTTAACCATTTACTTCTCGAGTAAAGTGCGGTATCCAGGTGATCTGAACGCTGACCGATTGGCCAAATCATTCCAAAATTGCGTACAGATGCGCCCAATGAAGCATTATCGCGTTCAAATAACACCACTGTGCTTCCTCGTTCTGCAGCTTCCAAAGCATGAGCAACGCCTATTATTCCACCGCCTATTATAGCAAAGTCAAAAGTTTTTGGTTGGTTCATCAGTTGTAAGTTTGGTCAAAAGTAGTATCCTCGGATGTGGGCAAAGTAAAACTATCTTTAAGTTAAGCTTAATTCTTGCTTACCAGGGGCACTGCAAAATATCAGGTTCGCAAACCCATTTATATTTGATAAAAATTTGATGAAACCATGTCCAAATTAAGTGATTATGTAGATTTGGTCGTATTCGATATGGCAGGCACCACGGTAAGGGATCTTCACGAGGTGGAAAAGTGCTTTATCAAAGCGGCAGGAGCCACCAACCTTCCTGTGGAGCCGGATCGTGTTCTGGCTATGCAAGGTATTCCTAAAAAAATAGTGGTCAAAACCCTGTGGAGTGAGATTCTAGGGGATGACCATCCGGACTTGGAGGCCAATGTGGAAGAAACCTACAAACATTTTATGGCTGTCCTTGAGCACCATTATGCTACTGAAAATGTGGTGGAAGTGGCAGGTGCAGAAGCTTGTTTTCAATGGCTTCGAAACCAAGGCATTAAAGTAGCTCTCACCACTGGGTTTTACCGGAAAGTGACCAATATTATTTTGCACAGGCTTGGATGGAATAAAGGACTGGATGAACATCACCTCGCCATGGAACCTTCGGCGGTCATTGATTTATCGCTAACACCTGATGAGACAATGAAAGGCCGTCCCCATCCGGACATGATTTTTAAAGCCATGAAAATGCTGGGGGTGGAGGATTCCGCACGTGTGGTTAATATAGGAGACACCCCAAGTGATTTAATTTCCGCCGATGCAGCATTGGTGGGCTTATCCATTGGCGTCTTCGAAGGCACCCATGATATCCAGGCTCTCGAACCCCATCCACATGATGTGCTTTTACCCAATGTGAGCAATCTGCCAGAGTTTTTGGTCGATCATTTCCATTTACCGGTCAACTAAGTCATGAGTCAGCGCCTGATCGAACGTTTTTTTGTTCCCATAGCCATGCTCGGTTCGTTTACAGCCTATTTCAGCGTTTATGCCTTTCGAAAGCCATTTGCAGTGGCAACCTATGACAATGCGAATTCATTGGGGGATATAACTTTTAAAGTAGGGTTAGTACTGGCTCA
>CAYTNI010000194.1:2899-6163 GCA_964439115.1 uncultured Saprospiraceae bacterium | reverse complement strand
CATCCGAGATTTCAGAGCGCCAAAGTTGTTGTAGTAGAATGGCAATGTCGCGGGCGGACTGATGAAGCACTTCCCGAAATTCCGTAAGCTCAACAATTGGAGAAGGCGCTTGTCTTAAGCCCTGTTCCTGTAATACCCGGGTTACCACTCCATCACATGCGAGGTGGTAAAAATAAGGCAGGACTTCAAGGTCTCCCCGGAATGGATGTCCCAGCAAAAGGTGGCACAGCTCATGGCGTATTGCTTTTCTCAATACGTTTTCTGGCTGTGTCTCAGGCCAGCCAGGGTGGTATGCCAATTGAACAGCCGTTTCACCCAAAGGCTTGAGGCCAATGGAATGCATACCATCATCCATGGAACGTGGGAGTGAGGCAAACAAAGACCCCCAGAAAGGCTCATCCATTTGCCATGCCAGTCCAAAGGCATCCCATACTTCGGATTTCATCGAATAAGCGTTACCTCCCCTTTGAGTTCGATGAGCTTTTCTTCACCGGGAAATCTGGCCCTAAAACGATATACATATACGTCAGAGGGCGCTAATCTTCCATTTTGGTTGCCATCCCAGCCGGCGTAACTATTGTCTTTCCCGTCATAAACCAATTGTCCCCAGCGATTGTACACCTTGAATACCTCATATTCGAGCACAGAAGAAACTTCCACGGGCACAGGTCGGAAGATATCGTTAATCAGATCCCCATTCGGGGTGAAAACGTTGGGGAATTCCACCGGCGGCTTGATGACGACAACCGAGACAGGGATGGTATCAGTACAACCTTCTGCCGATTTGACAATCAGGAAATAAGTGGCAAGCTCCGTATCGCTACCCGCTGGAAATTCTGGCGCCGGATTCACAGTAATGGTTTGCTCTCCCATGGTGGAAGGCAAGCCGGGACCGCTCCAGATATACATGCCTCCCGGCAGGGAAGCCGGCGTAGTGAAGGCGGTCAGCACGAGTTCCGAGCCTACGAGTACGGTATCTCGGCTCAAAGTCACTGAATCAATGACAGGAGCTTCCACAATATTTAAGGTGATGGTATCGCGTTCCGGACCACAATCGTTGGTGGGGCCATAGTAGTAATTTACTTCGTAGCGAATGCTGGAAGGGAGATTCGAAGTATTCACATTGAGTGTGTTCGCCAGGCTCAAGGGGGCTGAACCGCCGAGTTCAAACCACTCAAAGCGCCCGGCCTGGTCGGGTTGGGCAGTAGCCGAAAGCGTAGCCGTAACGCCACGGCAAACGCTGAGGTCGTTACCGGCATTCAGCGTAGGAGGTTGCACAACGGTAATGGTCACATTGAACGTCCGGGGCGGACAATCAGCACGGGATGCCACCAGCGTATAAGTAGTGGTGGTAAGAGGCGTCACGCTGAGGAGCGGATCGTTTGAGGTGAAAGCGGGGTCCGTACTGGACGTCCACGAATACACCGTTTGGGGATCCGATGCTGAGTTCAACTGTACGGGGGTACCCAGACAAACGGTCTGATTATTTGCCATCTGTACGGTCGGCCCGGGCAATACGACTACATTGACTGAAGCACCGGTCGGGCAGTTGGGAACGTCAACTTCGAGATTATAGACAGTCGTGGAATTGGGGGTTGCCAACGGATCCGGGCAGGTCGTACAGCTCAAGCCGGTTTCAGGCGTCCAGGAAATTTCGTAATCGCCAAAATCCAGTGCCTGAAGTTGCACACTTTCTCCTTGACAAATAATGGTATCGGATGGTACAATGCGCGGGGTTGGAGGTTGAACCACATTGAGGGTAATAGAGACGGTATCCACACACCCTCTGTGGGTAATCACGCGCTGATAGGTAAAGGTATCAGTGGTGGTAAGCACCATATTCCATAACGTATCGGCTGTTTCAAAGCCGGGGCCGGGAATCCATTCGAACTCAATGTCCGGGAAGTCGCTTGGCTCGTAGTTGGTGGAGCGCAGGATGACGATTTCACCGGGGCAATATGGATCCTTAATGGGATCTGCGATAAGCTGTCGGTCGAAGGGCAAAGAGTCCACCTCAATCGTGATGCGGTCGGTTTTGGTACAACCGGGGACACTCACGGTGGCAATATAGGTGATGGTGGTTTGTGGCGTCGCCGTGACGTTGTTACCCACATTGGATGACAGCCAGATGGCAGGCGCCCAGGTAGCCTCTACATTGCCGGGGGCAACTAAAGTGGAAATATCCACTGATTCTCCTTTACAAATCCTTAGGGTATCCGGGTTGTTAATGGCTATATCGATAGGGACAATAGTCACATCAAACGAACTTTCCACCTCGCAGGCGCCGCGTACTGCACGCAAGGTATAGGTCCCGCTGGTCTGAGGGTTGGCAGTTGAGTTGGGATTTGTCGAATCGGCAATATCATCCGGGCCTGTCCAGGTGTAGGTGACATTCAGTTCTTCGCTGTTGGTTCCAAGCACGATGGGCGCACCCTGGCAGATGGAAGTATCTGCTGCCACGGTGATATTCGGGCTTTGGAAGACAGTGACCTGCACGCTGTCAAAGGCGGGAAGTGGGCACTCGCCATTAGTGGCAGACAAAAAGTAGGTGGTGGTAGAAAGTGGGCCTACCTGCGGGTCGGCATCTGACGAAGCAAAGCCGCCGGGAATGGAGGTCCAGCTGTAAATGACCCCGGGGGTGGCTGCACCACCGATATTGACATTTTCACCCGCACAGATTTCCAGGTCGTCGCTTACGGAGAATTGCGGTGCCGGCTGAGGCAGCACCTCCAGCCTCATGGAATCGGTGAGGATGCAGTTTGGAGTGTTAAGGGTCACAGTCACTGAATAAATTCCCGCCTCACTTCCAGTTACAAAAGGGTCGGGGCAATTGTTGCAGCTAAAGGTAACTCCGGGCAGGGTTGACCACTGATAGGTGGCATTTTCATAATTGGTACCGGACACAATCTGTATTTGTTCATTCCGGCACACCGTAAGGTCTGGCCCTGCGTTTACATTAAAAACGGTAACTTTTACCGGATAAGTTTCATCGTAGCATACGGCATCTACCAAAACAGAATAAGTAGTGGTTTCTGTCGGTGTAGCAACTGGATTAGGGCAATTGGTGCAGGAAAGGGTGCCGTTGGGGTCTATCCAGCTTATATTGGCCACAGAACTGGTAATTTCCAGTTGTACGGACTCACCGATACAAATGGTGGTATCCCCACCGGTAATAACAGGAGGCTGGGGTGCCAGTACTTCAGGCTCGGAAGGCGACCAGTCCACCGAGATTCCTTCAGATCCGATGAGATTGCCAAAGTCATT
>CAYTNI010000194.1:0-2799 GCA_964439115.1 uncultured Saprospiraceae bacterium | reverse complement strand
GCTTGTATGGTAAACCAGTAAAAGTCGGCCTCTGCCCCAACGCCGAGCCAGCAGCCTTGATTGACACCCTGGACAAGGTCAATATCCTGGAAGCCATCCTGAAAATTAAAGATAGAAGGTACACCGCCTTCTTCAATACAACCATTCAGTGGGTTGCACAAGGCGTTGACGAGCCCTGCTGGTAATTCACATTCTGTGGTGGTGATGGAAATGTTATATGGCGTACAGCCATTGCCATCGGCTACCACGATGTAGTATCTTCCTGCTGTGCGCAAATCCGCAGAATTAATGGAACCATTAGGGCTGACGGCAACGCAGGTGGTAGCAGGGTCACCGAGAGGGCCGTTCAACACGAGCACGCCGGTGCCCGGCTGGGCGCCGGTAACCTGGACGCCGATGCAAATGCCGCCGGGCGAGTCAAAGGCATAGACCACTTCCGGACCATTTAGAAAAGCATCATTTCCGCAAGGTGACTGGTTGAAGTTGGAAGCATCGTCGCAGGTGCTGACACCTGTCTGATTAAAAGGTAAAGTATTGATCACAATAGGGTTATCAAAGGAGGTACCCGAGCATTCAAGCGGGG
The DNA here is from genome assembly GCA_964439115.1 of uncultured Saprospiraceae bacterium. GTDB lineage: Bacteria > Bacteroidota > Bacteroidia > Chitinophagales > Saprospiraceae > UBA2329. Next base: position 2,216 of record CAYTNI010000194.1, on the reverse strand, counting down.
AACAACTCCATGTAAGTTCAAAACCTGCGCCCACGACAGAACCATCAGAGATAAACTGGAGGGTGACACAACCGGGGGTGCCGACTTGTATCACAAAGGGGTCTGCCACAGGGTTGACCCCGGTAATGGTTGCAGCTAAAGGAGCCCCGATACTGTTGCCGTTAAATACCAAAAGGCGGTCGAGGTTGTTTTCCATATTGAAATCCTCCACATTGATCTCAATACATTGGTGGAAATCCGCCGGACAAATGGTGAAAGTGGAGTTTTCATTGTTTTCGTAGGTGTTTGCCGGGCCTCCGGAATCGTAAAGGGTGCCAAAACATGCGGTGGTGCCTGGTGCATCACCCATATTAAAAGCGGGTACGAACTCCGAGATGCACACCGTGAAATCACCCCAATTGGGAGAGGCAGTCGCAGAATATTCATTGACGCGCAGGAAGTACGTCACGCCAGGGGTCAATCCCAGTAAATCAAGGACTACCTGGTTGCTTCCATTAGGCGAGGAAATACAGGAGATTTCTGCCAGCCCATTGAGGGTACAATCGCCCCGATATACTGCTACCTGTGGGTTGGTGATGGCAACGCCGTTAGGACCACTGGTGGTGCCGGTGATGCTGATGGTCACATCCTCGATGGTGTCATTGGCGGTGAAAGCAAACCAAACATCGCGTTGGGCAGTACCACCGTTAAAACAGGAGGGGTTGTTGCCAAAGCCGATATCCGTAGCAGTGGCGTTTACGTTGGTAAATGCCGTGGTGGGACAGGCGGGGGTGACTCCCAGATCAATTACACCGTTGCAGTTGTCATTAACCGGAGCCTGAGCATAAGTGGTGCCTGCGACTATAGTAATAGCGAGAAAAATTGAAAACAACCTCATGAATGGTACATTTTGGAAAGTCCAAAGGTACACAATATTTATTACCATGCTTTGGCAGGATGTTAAAAAGCGATGGTGCAGCTTTGAGGTTTGTCAGAATGTGTAAGGGAGGTTACGAAAAAATGGCTTTTCCTCACCTTACCAACTGAACTTTTGTAATCAGGGGCTTTTGTCAAATTACCGTCAGGCGTTTGCGATTTGTTCTGCGTGTTTGGACATGGGTGGCGCGCTGTAGCGTTCTACGAACTCTTTCATTTCATCCACCATATCCGGAGAGCCGATGGCAATGGTGACCCTTTGATGAAGGTGTTTAACCGGCAATTCCAGGATGCGCTCCAACTGTGCGGTGATCGCCTTTCCACCAGCCTGCTCAACAATAAAAGAGAGGGGATTGCACTCATATACCAATCGCAACTTGCCTTGAGGATATTTGCGGGTGTTGGGATATAAAAAAATACCGCCCTGAAAGAGAATCCGGTGGATGTCGCTCACCATGGAGCCGATGTATCGCAACTGAAGGTTGAGGTCCGAGCAATGGTCAATATAGCGGCGCATTTCAAGGTCAAATTTCAGGTAGTAGCCCTGATTGACCGAATAGTAGTTGCCGCGACCCGGAATCTGGATATCCCGGTGGGAGAGGCAGAACTCTCCAATGGTAGGATCCAGGGTGAAACCATTGACGCCACGCCCGGTAGAATAGACCAACAGGGTAGAGGTGCCGTACAATACGTATCCGGCAGCCACCAACTCGGTACCTTTTTGCAAAAAGTCGGCCAGTTTACAAGGGCCGTCTGGTTCGCTTACCCTGCGGTAAATGCCAAAAATAGTCCCTACGGATACATTGACATCAATATTCGAAGAACCGTCAAGCGGGTCGAATACTACCACATACTTAGAGGTTTTGGAACTAATTGCCGGGATGGGTATATAGTCTTCGAACTCCTCTGAAGCCACTCCACAACATTCACCGCTGTTTTTCAGGCATTCGATGAGTTTGTCATTGGCGTACAGATCGAGTTTTTGAACGGTCTCTCCGGAGGCATTTTCACTTCCTGCCACTCCAAGGATATTTACCAGGCCGGCTTTATTGACTTCCCGGTTGACAATTTTCGCTGCTACCCCGATGTCGCGCAACAATCCGGTGAGTTCGCCTGATGCGAAGGGAAAATCCATTTGTCTGCGAATGATAAACTCGTCGAGGGTAATTATTCGGTTCATTTTTGTCGTGGTCAGGTTCAATCAAAGTTAAATATATTTTTTCGGGTGGAAAAAAAATTATTTTTACAAACCAAAAACGTAGAACAATGACCGCAAAAAAGAAAAGCTGGACAGAAAAGAT
>CAYTNI010000193.1:0-6165 GCA_964439115.1 uncultured Saprospiraceae bacterium | reverse complement strand
AAACCTGACAGGCACACAGCTTGAGCGGCAAGAAGGTTGCGCCAGAGACCCATTTCAAGTACCCTGGGCATTTGGGATTTGCCCATCGAATGGTCATCCATACACTACATGGTCATAGGAACTTCCATAAGGAGGATTTCGGAATCAGGAGTTTGTGCCTCCAACTGAAAATGGTCAATATCCCAGATGCCAAGTCCATCGCGAGGTTCGAGTTCGACCCCATGCACTTTGAAATTTCCCGAAATGACAAAGGCATATACACCATTATCCTTTTTCTTTAGGGAATAGTTGGCCATTTTGCCCTGATCGAATCGCCCAAGGTGGAACCATGCATCCTGGTGAATCCATACGCCTTCGTCTTCCGGGCTGGGAGAAAGGATTTGCTGGAGGCGATTATGCCGATCGGCTAAGCTGAGGGTAATCTGGTCGTAACGCGGAGTAACCTGGCGCTTGTTGGGGAAAACCCATATCTGCAGGAATTTTACCTGCTTGTCTGGGTTTTTATTGTATTCGCTGTGGCGGATTCCCGTACCTGCGCTCATCACCTGAATGTCACCGTTGCGGATAACGGCTGTAGTGCCGAGACTGTCGCGATGTTCAAGATCCCCTTCCAATGGGATACTGATGATTTCCATATTGTCGTGTGGATGGGTGCCGAATCCCATACCGCCCTGTACCGTATCGTCATTGAGCACACGCAATACACCGAAATGCATGCGTTCGGGGTTGTGGTAATGAGCAAAGCTGAAGGTATGCTTGCTGTCGAGCCAGCCGTGGTTGGCATGCCCGCGGGTTTCTGCCTTGTGCAGAACGGTATTGTTCATAATCTTGGATTTGGTTGGCTGAATGTGATTGAATCCGATATTGTCCGGCGTGGACATAGGCTCGAGGGGCGTAACCTCATCAATATCGTTGCGCATTAGGTTCATTCCTGAAGCACTGGTAACGAAAATACCCGTCCCGAGCAGTCCTTTTTTTAGAAATGTTTTGCGATCCATGACAGTAATTTTGAAACACAAAAATAGTATGAGACTATGAGTAGCGCATTGAAGTAGATTAAGAAAATGGCACATACCCGACCTTAAAGGCTGAAATAGTCTGAAAATTTACCTGAAATAAGCATTCTCGTGATTTGCCAACTGATTTTTCCGTTCCTTTACCACAAAATAGTCACTATGAAAATATTGTTGACCATGCTCGTTTGGAGCGCTTCGGTGGTAATTTCTTTCGCACAATTCACTTCGGATACCCTGCAAAATACCCTGATTCAGGATGTATCAGGCTCAGAACAATCAGTACCGTTGAGCGCAACTACCTCGGATGGTAAGACGTACATCAGTTGGTTTGATATCAGCTCCGGGAGTTATGTGCTTAGAATGCAACTTTTAGATGCAATCGGCAATGCCCTTTGGCCTGCATCAGGTATGGTCGTCTCTAATTTCCCGCAAAATTCAGCACTTTTCAGATACGACCTGTCGGTTGATCGCGAAGATAACGCCATTGTAGCCTTCCAGGATATGCGAAGCGGTCAGATGCAAATAGTTACCTACAAAATCAGTCCAGGCGGAACTCAAATGTGGGGCGATGCCGGAATTATGCTTATAGACTCCACTTCCACAGGGCTTTCGCCGGCGATTGTGGTCACAAAAACCAACGATGTGGTGATAAGCTGGACAGCCTCCATCGGGGCAAGCAGATATATAGCTTACCATAAAATTTCCTCCTCCGGAACGCTGACCTGGTCGCGGCGGATTACCGGCACCACCAAGTTCAGCCGTCCGATGATGGCCCCCTTGGGTGATGATGATTTTGTCATGTTGTATGTCAGAGAAACAGGTAATTTTCCCGGGGTGACAAGCGTGATGCTGGCGCAGCGTTTTGACAGTCAGGGCAACCCGGTGTGGTCGAGTCCTATACAGGTATCTTCAAAAACTATTTCTTTTTTCTTTTTTCCGGATATTCTGCACGATGGCGCAGATGGATTTTACGTCGTATTCAACACCTCCAACCCAGTCGCTGCCGCGCTCAACGATGTTTACGTACAGCGGATTGATGCATCAGGTGATCTGTGGAGCGCCGCCGGCATACAAGCCGCTACTGCTTCGGATGTACAAAAGCTGACGGGCGGTTATTTGTACAGCCAACAGCAACAAGGGCTATATGTGGCTCTTCAGATTTTGAATTCGGGGCAAAGCAACTCCGGATTCTCCCTTCAGAAGTTCAGTGTATCAGGTAACACCACCCTCGGCGCCAATGGCAAAGTCGTCAAGGCTCTCGGAAATGACTATTTCAGCCCTCAGGGTATGGCTGATGCAGGCGATGGCCTTATCATGATTTACCTGGATAATGGCGGATTCAATAACAAACGCATCAAAGCTATAAAGGTGGACTACGATGGAAATCCAATTTGGAGCTATGACCCTACCCTTTGTGCACAACCCGCAGAAAAGGACGATATTTCCTGTGGCGCATTTCACAACCAACAAACTGTAGTGGTGTGGGCCGACTCCAGGCTCGACCTCGGAATTTACGCCCAAAACATCACTTCACAGGGCACTTTCGGTCAGCAGGTGCTCGCTGTGGATAGCAAAACGGAAATTGGAACGTTGAATATTTTCCCTAATCCCGGGCATCAATCTCAACTCCTCATTGAACAATCCACTGCTGATAATGCCTGGCTGTACATCCGTACTCCCGAGGGAAAAATGGTCTATGCTGAACCTCATGCCCTTTATGCCGGGCAAAATAATATCCCTCTGCCCGTTCATCTTTCATCAGGTTTGTACCTTTTAGAATTGAGAACCAAAACCGGAATCTGGCAGGGGCGATGGGTATGCAGCAACCGCTTCTAATATTTATGGGCTTTGCCCAACCGGTTATTGTTGGTTACAAGCGGTTAATCAGCGCTTCCGCAATACCAAATAATATTCTAAAAAATCTTACAATTCAATCATTTTTTTGATTGATTTATACATTACAAGGCATTTTTTTGTATTTTTTAAAAGCGAAAAGCATATCAAATAAGACTCCATTAGCCCCTTACACCCATCGGTTATTGAGCAAACAGAGGGGATTGCGTTACAAAGAAAGAAATTCTGTTTACCTTTGCGGCGATTTTGCAAGCAGATTCACCTATGTCAAGAAAATACGCAGCCCTCACGGGGGTACATTGTAAAGTACCCGAATATATTTTAACCAATGCAGAGCTGGAGAAAATGGTGGATACCAACGATGAGTGGATCACCAGCAGAACAGGCATCCGGGAGCGCCGAATTCTCAAAGGCGAGGGTCGCGGGGTTTCTGTTATTGCGGTAGAGGCCGTGCGCGGCTTGCTGGAGAAAACAGGTACAGCCCCATCAGAAGTGGATCTGGTCATTTGTGCCACGGTAACTCCGGACATGATGTTTCCAGACACGGCTAACCTCATTGCCCACGAACTGGGAATAAAAAATGCTTTCTGCTTCGACTTGTCGGCCGCTTGCTCGGGCTTCATTTACGCCCTTAGTACTGCAGCAATGTATGTTGAATCAGGCAGATACCGCAAAGTGGTCGTAGTGGGTGCAGATAAAATGTCTTCCATTATTGATTATACTGACCGCGCAACCTGTATCATCTTTGGCGATGGCGCAGGTGCGGTCATGCTGGAGCCTTCGGAAGAGGCAATTGGGGTAATTGACTTTCTGCACAAGAGCGACGGTATTGGACAGGACCTTTTATATATAAAGGGAGGTGGCTCGCGCTACCCGGCATCGGAAGCTACCCTAGAAAACAGAGAGCACTTTGTTTTTCAGAACGGTAAGCCGGTGTTCAAGTATGCGGTCACCGGAATGTCGGACGTGGTACGGCAGGTAATGGAGCGCAACCAGCTCAACAGTGAAAATGTTGCCTGGGTAGTGCCTCATCAGGCCAATCTGCGCATCATTGAATCGGTAGCGGGCCACTTGAATTTCCCGCTGGAAAAGGTAATGATCAACATTCACAAGTACGGCAATACCACGGCGGCCACCATTCCTCTTTGTCTATGGGAATGGGAACACCAGCTTCAAAAAGGCGACAATCTTATGCTTACGGCTTTTGGAGGAGGCTTCACATGGGGGGCCATATATCTTAAGTGGGCATACGAGACAAAAAGCTAATTTTTTATATCTTTGCGCCGCTTTTATCCACAATGTTAACTTTTTTAAAAACCTATGGCAAGTACAGCAGATATCCGCAACGGCTTGTGTATTGAATTCAACAACGATATTTACACCATTGTAGAATTCCAGCACGTCAAACCAGGAAAAGGCGCCGCTTTCGTGCGCACCCGCATGAAGAGTGTCACTACAGGACGCGTGCTAGAAAACACCTTTCCCTCAGGCCACAAAATTGACGTGGTGCGCGTAGAGCGCCGCAAATTCCAGTTCCTTTACCCTGATGATGCAGGCTTTAATTTCATGGACATCGAGTCTTTCGAACAAACTGCCATTCAGGAAAGTATGATTTCTCGCCCGGACCTCCTCAAAGAAGGTACGGAGGTGGAAATTCTCTTCCATTCAGACAAGGACATTCCCCTCAGTGTAGAACTTCCGGCCAGCATTACGCTTCAGGTAACCTATACCGAACCGGGTGTAAGAGGCGACACAGCCACCAACACCCTCAAGCCTGCCACAGTAGAAACAGGCGCCGAGGTTAAAGTACCTCTCTTCGTAAATGAGGGCGATTTCATCCGAATTGACACCACTACAGGTGCTTATATGGAACGGGTTAAACAATAATAAAATGAATAACTTCAAGGAAATCCAGGAGCTGCTTCGTTTGATAACCAAACTGGAGCTCGGCGAGTTTAAGATGAAGGACGGCGACTTTGAAATGTCTGTGCGTACCAAATTCTATGACAAAATGCCCAAAGCTGCAGCACCCATGCTGCTTCCCGCTGCTGCTGTTGCGCCCTCTGCTGCACCTGCCCCTGCGGCTCAGGAAGCTTCTGCGCCAGCTCCCGCCCCGGAAGCACCCAAAATGGCCGCATCGGAAACTTCCGGCAGCAGTGGATACCTCGAAATTCGCTCTCCTATTGTTGGTACATTCTATCGCTCACCGTCTCCCGATAAACCCGCGTACATCAAGCCGGGTGATGTCATCAAGCCCGGTGATGTGGTCTGTATCGTAGAGGCCATGAAGTTGTTCAACGAAATTGAATCCGAACACGGCGGTACCGTGGTAAAAATTGTGGTGGAAGATGCTTCTCCGGTGGAATTTGACCAGGTACTCTTCCTGATTGACCCCAAGGGATAAATACAGGAAGCCGTTGATTGCTTTAACCACCTAAACTGACCATAGCCTGTCATGTTCAACAAGATACTGATCGCTAACCGAGGGGAAATAGCCCTGCGCATCATCCGCACCTGCCGCGAGATGGGCATTAAAACCGTAGCCGTTTATTCCACAGCTGACCGCGAAAGCCTACATGTAAGGTTCGCCGATGAAGCCGTTTGCATAGGTCCTCCCGCTTCCGCAGAATCCTATCTGAGCATCCCGCGCATCATGGCCGCAGTGGAAATTACCAATGCCGATGCTATCCACCCTGGATATGGCTTCCTCGCTGAAAATGCAGAATTTGCACAGGTCTGCAAAGAATACGGCATCAAATTTATCGGCCCCACCGCAGATCAAATCCGCAAAATGGGGGATAAAATCACGGCCAAGGAAACCATGATCAAGGCCGGAGTACCCGTAATTCCCGGATCCGAAGGATTGCTCAAGGATGCCAAACAGGGAATGAAACTGGCCAAGGATATGGGCTATCCCGTAATCATTAAAGCCACAGCCGGCGGCGGTGGCAAAGGTATGCGCGTAGTTTGGGAAGAAAAAGACCTCGAGTCCGCATACTCCCTGGCGCGAACCGAAGCAAAAGCCGCCTTCGGCAACGATGGCGTATATATGGAAAAATTCGTCGAAGAACCCCGACATATTGAATTTCAAATCGCAGGAGACCAGTTCGGAAACGTTTGCCATCTCTCCGAACGAGATTGCTCCATCCAGCGCCGCCACCAAAAACTCGTAGAGGAAAGCCCCTCCCCTTTCATGACCGACGAACTTCGCGAAAAAATGGGAGAGGCCGCCGTTAAAGCCGCCAAAGCCATTGACTATGAAGGCGTGGGAACCATCGAATTCCTGGTGGATAAA
>CAYTNI010000192.1:0-6245 GCA_964439115.1 uncultured Saprospiraceae bacterium | reverse complement strand
GGAATTACCGGCCTGGGCATGTTTTCTACCGCAAATGCAGAGACAAATACCGTGGGTCTCGCACCTTTATAATGGGCGAGCATTTCCCGGGTGTAGTCGAGGCATCCGCTCCGACTGAGTACAAACACCAGCAATTCCTTATCTTTATCGCGCATGAGTGAACATTCCGTCAAAAAAATTTTATTTGTAGTCGGTACCCGACCGGAGGCTGTAAAAATGGCGCCTTTAATCCTGGTCATGAAAGGGTTCCCGGCGCACTTCAGGGTAGTGGTTGGATTGACAGGTCAACATCCGCGATGGGCTGAGGAAGTCCTGCAATCCTTTGGCATCGAAGCAGATCTACGCGGTGCCGGGCCGTATCCCGATAATTTATCCGAACTTCAATCCGCCTTATTAAAAGTGATACAGAGATGGCTCAGGGACGAACAACCCGAACTGGTATTGGTTCAGGGGGATACCAGTTCTGCCCTGGCGGGAGCGCTTTCGGCTTTTTATGCCGGTATTCCGTTGGGGCATGTAGAGGCCGGCTTGCGCAGCGGTGACGTATCCAGTCCCTACCCGGAGGAGATTCACCGGCAGCTAATTGCCAGAATGGCGACTTATCACTTTGCACCCACCGAACAGGCCCTTTGCAACCTCGAAGCGGAAGGCGTTGACCGACGGCGCATCGTACTTAGCGGCAATACGGTCATTGACGCACAGCGATTTGTTCGCGACCAGCCTTGGCAGCCACTTCCGGAACAGGTAGAAAATGCCTTGGCAAAATTAGCTGTTTTTCGCGGTAAATTGATTCTAGTTACCCTACACCGCCGCGAAAACAGGCCCTATTTACCCCATATTTGCCGGGAGCTGCGGGATTTCCTGCAATTGGATGCGCATAGGCTTTTGTGGATTGCCCATCCCAATCCTGTATTGGAGCAGGAAGTGCGCATGCTGTGGGACGACTTTCCCCAGGTCGGGGTCATTTCACCTTTGGGGTATTTCGATTTCCAAAAATTATTGTCCGGATGCGACTTGTTGCTAACCGACAGCGGGGGCATACAGGAAGAGTCGGTGTTTTGGGAAAAACCAGTGGTGGTGCTGCGCAGTACGACGGAGCGCCAGGAACTATGTGCCACGGGCAACGGTTGGCTGTGTCATCCCATTTCCGGGAATCTTGGGTTGCACATCCAAAGGGCAATGACGAGCCCCTGGAATCCACCTGCTGAACATCCGTTCGGCGATGGGCATGCTTCTGATCGGATATGTACATTTATCATGCAGTCGTTATCGGGGAAATAGATATTTTTGCTCCGCTAATCAAAATAAACCATATGCGCTACTTCCTTGCCTTATTCCTCCTACCATTTTGTATTACCTTGTCCTTTTCCCAAAAAGAGCTCCTGCAGTCGGGCCCCATGCTGGGATATGCCGAAATGCGCGAGGTGGCGATATGGGTACAGACTAAATCCCCTGCAAAAGTGCAGATAGCCTACTGGAACAAAGCGGGCGGTGGCGATACCCTACTGACCGATGCCGTCCAGACCGAAAAACTCACCGCTTACACCGCCAAACTGATTGCCGACCGCGTGGAACCCGGGCAGGAATACCTCTACCAGCTTCGTATCGGCGGGAAAGCAGTTAGCCTCCCCTACCCTACTGAATTCCAGACAATTCCGCTTTGGCAATGGCGTAATGACCCGCCGGTATTTACTGTAGCTGCCGGAAGCTGCACCTATGTCAATGAAACGCAATATGACCGACCGGGACGGCCTTATGGGGGTGATTATCAAATATTTAGTGCTATTCACGAAAAGCGGCCCGACGTCATGCTCTGGCTGGGCGACAACATCTATCTGCGCGAGGTGGACTGGAATACTCGCACAGGCATCCTGCATCGCAATACCCACACCCGTTCTCTAAGCGAACTGCAGCCCCTGCTCGCCTCCACGCACCACTACGCCATTTGGGATGACCATGACTTTGGTCCGAACGATTCTGACGGCAGTTTTGTGCACAAAGACCTCTCCCTGGAGGCCTTTAAACTGTTTTGGGCCAATCCTTCCTTTGGTGTAAATGGGCAGGCGGGCATAACCTCCTCTTTTCAGTGGGGGGATATTGACTTTTTCCTTTTGGACAACCGGTATTTCCGAAGCAGTAACGACCGCAAGACAGGCAACAGTCAAATTCTCGGCGAGGCGCAGATTGAATGGCTCATCAGCGCTCTTAAGTTCAGTCGCTCCCCGTTCAAGATGGTTGCCGTGGGCGGTCAGGTATTGAATTCCGCTCCGGTATTTGAAAACTTCAGCAGCCACCATGCGGCGGAACGGGAATATTTGCTCAAAAGAATAGAGGAAGAACAAATCAAAGGAGTGATTTTCCTCACTGGAGACCGCCACCATACCGAGTTGAGTTGCTGGAAAGGCAAATCCGGCATTGTGGTATATGATTTTACGGTATCTCCGCTTACATCTAGCGCAGCCCGGACTACTCCCGATGAGCCCAATATTTACCGCGTGCCCGGCACCTTTGTCAACCAGCGCAACTTTGCGTTGATGGAGTTTTCAGGTGCCCGAACGGCGCGGGAGCTTACGCTGAAGGTACTCGATATTTCCGGCAAAGAGCTATGGAGCCGCAATCTCAAACCAGGCGAATAATGTTTTGTTAATTATGTTATTTTCTTGTATGAATGAGAAAAAGTAGCGTTATTTGAATCGTTTTTCAGAAGAAACCAAAAGCGCCGACTCTTTCGAAAGTTTGGAACGCGCAACGAATTGAAGCACAATGAAAAAGTATTTTCCGCTAATCCTGGGCTTTCTTTTTACCCAAGTTCAAACCCTATTTGCGCACGACAGTGGTGAGGACTTTATGCGGAGCAGGGGAAAGATTTTCGTGGTGGTAGCTGTCATTGTCGCGGTATTTCTAGGACTGGTTGCTTTTATGATTTTTCTGGAACGTCGGCTAACCAAATTAGAAAACCAAATTCAGGATCATGAGTCAGCAGACAGTCGTTAGTTTTTACGACAGCGTAACTAATTTTTTCAACAAGGCTGCGCAACACACCGGTTTGCCTGATGGTTTGCTTGAGCAAATCAGGGTGTGCAATGCCGTTTACCGCATTTTATTCCCGGTGAAAATCCGGGATGGTGTAAAAGTCATTGAAGCTTACCGGGTTCAGCACAGTCATCACCGCACGCCTACTAAGGGAGGCATTCGCTACTCCAACCATGTAAATCAGGAGGAGGTCATGGCGCTCGCCACCCTAATGTCATATAAATGTGCCATCGTGGACGTGCCGTTTGGCGGGGCGAAGGGTGGCGTAAAAATCAACCCCTGGGAGTACTCCCCTGACGAGCTTGAGCGCATCACGCGCCGCTATACTACGGAGCTTATTTCCCGAAATTTCATTGGTCCTTCAGTGGATGTACCTGCTCCCGATTACGGAACCGGCGAACGTGAAATGGCCTGGATTTTCGATACTTACCGCACTTTCAAGGGTTCTGATATTGATGCAGCGGGAGTGGTCACAGGTAAGCCGGTGACCCAGCACGGCATCCACGGCCGCAAGGAAGCTACCGGCCGCGGGGTTTACTACGGTGCCCGTGAGGCATGTAATGTACCGGAAGATATGAAACGGCTCGGTTTGTCCACCGGACTCAAGAACAAGCGCATCATCGTGCAGGGTCTCGGCAACGTGGGTTCCTACAGTTCCACCATTGCCCAGGATGAAGGTGGAGCCATCATAGTGGGCGTAGGCGAAATGGAAGGCGCCATTTACAATCCGGACGGTTTTGATGTCAATGAGTTGCTGAAATTCCGCAAGGAAACGGGTTCCATCCTCAACTTTCCCGGAGCCATTTCCATTTCCAAGGAGCAGCGCGAATCTATTCTCGAATACGACTGTGATATATTGATTCCTGCTGCGCTGGAGGATGTCATTACATACAAGAACGCAGCCAACATCAAGGCGAAAATTATTGCGGAAGCCGCCAATGGTCCGATTACTTCCCGCGGGGAAGAGATTCTGCTGGCAGCGGGCAAGATTATCATTCCCGATGTTTATCTGAATGCAGGTGGGGTTACAGTTTCGTATTTTGAGTGGCTCAAGAACCTTTCCCACATGCGTTTTGGCCGTTTGGAGAAGCGCTTTGACCAGCAGCGCCTGGAAAACATCGTGTCATTGGTCGAGCGGGAGGTCGGGCGTCCGGTAAACGATGAGGAAAAGCGCATGATTGCCCGTGGTGCTGACGAAATTGACCTGGTGCGTTCCGGACTGGAAGAAACCATGATCAGTGCGTATCACCAGATTCGGGAGGTGATGGTACAGAAGAAGGATGTCACAGACCTGCGTACCGCCGCCTTTGTGAGTGCCATCAATAAGATTAGTAGTGATTACCTTGCTTTAGGTATCTTCCCATAATTTTTATTTGGCAAAATTTGCGATAAAAGCGCCCCGGTCTTTAAAAACAGGCCGGGGCGCTTTCGTTTAGCTAAACCGCCTAAATAAATTCTGACAATTAGTTGTATATGCTCTAAAAGTTTTGTAACTTTGTGTTTTAATTCGCAGTTAACAAAATTTTCAAACAATGTCAGACAAATTGGATAAAATAGATCTGAAAATTCTCCGCATTTTGCAGGAAAACAGCAAGATTACCAATCTGGATCTTTCCAAGAAAATAGGGCTATCCCCGGCGCCCACGCTTGAGCGGGTAAAGAAATTGGAGCAAACCAACGTCATTGAGAGTTATCACGCCAAGGTCAACCCACAGTCTATCGGTCTGAATGTAAAAACCTTTGTGCTGGTATCCTTAGCCTGGCAAAAGGAGAATGCCCTCAACCATTTTCTGGATAAGATTCGGGAAATCGAGGAGATTACGGAATGCTACATCATCACCGGAGAGGCTGATTTTCTGGTTAAGATTGTGTGCAGGGATATTCCTACCTATGAACAGTTGCTGTTCAAAACGCTTTCTCAGATTGAGGAAATTGAGCGTCTCCGCACTTTGATGACCCTTTCTACCGTCAAGGATTCCAAGACGCTTCCGTTCAAATACGACTAATACTTTGTTGCCTGCACGCAGCGCCCTGCTTTGGCGGTTGGAGCGTCAGGATGCACCCGGTCCCTCATTTTTGTTTGGTACCATGCATACCGCCGACAGGCGGGCCTTTTCTCATTTGGAAAAGGCCTTAGGAGCCATTGAAGCGGTGGAAGCCTTCGCCCTGGAGTTTGACACTTCTGAACTGGAACAGGTTGATACTTCGGCTTACCTCATGTTCCCCGACGGTGAAACGTTGACGGATTATCTGGGTGAGCGGAGCTATCGTCGGGTTTACAAACACCTGCTTCGTCAAACGGGGTTGGATATCTCCTATTACCGGACTTACAAGCCTTTTTGGATTATTCAGGCGGTGGATCAACTGGTGCTTGCCTCCGAAGGGGAATTGTCTTTAGACGAATACCTGGAAAGGGAGGCGCGCGCCATGGGCAAAAAAGTGCTGGGGATTGAAACCCTGTCGGAACAATTGCAGGTATTGTCGGGCTTGTCTTTGGAATGGCAAATGAAGATGCTGGTCTCGCTGTCGCGGAATGTGCCGCAATACCGCAGGGAGATGCACCATTTGGCTGAGTTGTATGTCAGAGGTGATGTGCGGCAGCTTTACCGGTCGGGCAAGAAAAGGCTTGGTCCCCACCGGGAGTTGATGTTGTATCGGCGCAATCGGGTAATGGCCGGGCGCATTAACAGTATTGCCGGGCATCAAACGCTTTTTGCAGCAGTGGGTGCGGCGCATCTCAGCGGGAAGTTCGGGCTTATTGCGTTGTTGAAAGCGGAGGGCTGGCGGTGTCGTCCGGTATAATTTCGCAGAAAAAACAGAACTTTTTTTTTGTTCGATTTTGTGGAAATATCAAAATTAATCTACATTTGCACCCGCTATCGGGAGAGGTGGCAGAGCGGTTTAATGCGTCGGTCTTGAAAACCGTTGACTGTAACAGGTCCGGGGGTTCGAATCCCTCCCTCTCCGCAACCTAAAATTGGACGCCCTTGCAGACGAATTGTTTGCAAGGGCTTTTTGTTTTGGGGGTATGTGCGGGGGTACGTATAACGGGCAATCATATAACGGGCAACCCATTGCGGGGGGATTTGCATTGAACGGGCAACCCGTTGGGATGCCCTGGTGGATTGCGCCCCGTTGGGGCTGGGCGGGGGGCAGTAGGGTATTACAGGTTGTGGAATCACATGGAGTGGGTGAGCAGGGTTTGGGTATTC
>CAYTNI010000191.1:0-6320 GCA_964439115.1 uncultured Saprospiraceae bacterium | reverse complement strand
GAGCCACCCAGGAGACTCGAACTCCCGACCCACGCATTACGAATGCGTTGCTCTACCAACTGAGCTAGGGTGGCATTTTGTCGGGGTGAGAGGATTCGAACCTCCGACCTCGTCGTCCCGAACGACGCGCGCTACCAAGCTGCGCTACACCCCGGAAAAAGCGCCGTGGGAACGAACCCTGCAGCGAGGGGCAAAGGTAAATGGATTTCAGATTCCTGTCAACTATATGCCGCAATTTTTTTTGTTGCCAAATTCATTGATAAAGCCTGTATCTTTCGGGTTTGATACACTGGCCACATGCCTCGTATTTTCTTCTTTCCCTTTATTTTGGGTACTGCCCTGCTAATTTGGTCGGCCACGGCCTGCAGCAAAAAAGATGCCACAAGGTTGCCGACTTTTGGAGCAGAGGGCATCAACATGGTCATTTCTCATCCTGCAGGAACGCTACTTGCAGCGGATGCTTCATGGCCTCTGCCAGGGCATTGGGGCATCATTCCCTCCACCCTTGGCGAAGACGGTCAGCCACTATCGTGTCTGATGCTAGGTAGCATAGTTTCTCTTGGGCAATCTACCACCATGATACCCGCAGCGGCAGTTCAATGGAACTACGGAGGAAGTGTTCGCACCGTGGTAGTAGGGTGGCCTGCAGGCTATCGTCCGCGACAGGATTATTTATCGCTTCGCATGCGCCACGACCCTATGCGCCAGGCGCTTGAGTTATGGCTGCGCCACGAGATAGCTCCTGAATCAGCACTGTGGATAGGTTGGCAGAACGAGGTGTTTGCCCTTAAAGAGATTGACCGGAGCTCCAGGCGATTTAGTCAAACACAAACTCCAACTCCACGCGGCGATTGAGCTGCCGCCCTGCTTCACTGCTGTTGTCTGCGGATGGCTTGCTGGCACCTGCGTAATCCATGATGAGCTGTTGGCGTCGAACGCCTTGCGAAAGCAGGACGTTGAACACGGCTTCGGCGCGGTCTTTGGATAGCAACAGGTTAGTACGGTCAGCCCCCTTGTTATCTGCATGGCCGGTGATACGCAGCCGCCAGTCTGTGCGGGTTTTCATCAAATCTGCCAGTTGGATAAGATAGGGTTTCGAAGTCTCCTGGATAGTCACCTGACCATTTTCAAAAAGCAGATTCCGGATAGCAAACTCCAGAATTTGCGATTCTTCCATGGTAACTACAGGACATCCTTTGTTGGTGGAAGGCCCGAAGGTGGCGGGGCATTTGTCGGAGGCGTCGGGGGTGCCGTCTTTATCGGTATCGGTATCGGGGCATCCGCGATTGACAAAAGTACCTGCGACATCAGGGCATTGGTCAAACTGGTCAATGATGCCGTCAGCGTCTCTGTCATTGATCGGACAGCCGTTGTTGGAACTTACCCCGACGATGCTAGGGCAGTCATCGCTTATATCCGGGATGCCATCGCCGTCGCGGTCACCCGAGGGGCAGCCGTGGTTGTCGGGATGGCCGGCCAGTTCGGGGCAAAAATCCAGCGGGTTGGGTATTCCGTCGCCGTCAATATCGTCGGAGTTAAAATTCGATACAGGACTATCTGGACAGCCCTGATTATCCTTGGTGCCGGGTAAATCCGGACAGAGGTCATTTTGGTCGGAGATGCCATCATTGTCTTTATCGCTATATCTGCTCCACCTGAAAACCAGGCTCAGCTCATGGGTTCCTGAACTCACCAGCCGGAGGTCGGAGGAGGTAAAATCGTAGGCATAAGCGGCTTCAAACATTTTCCCGGCGGAGAAGCCAGCCATGGCAGCGATGGCGTCTTCTGTGCGATACAGGCCACCCACCCAAAAACTTTTGAGGAAAAAGGCTCGTAGCGCACCTTCTGCCTGTATATGGTTATCGCTGACCATTTTAACCATCACTGAGGGCTCGAGGCGGAACTTTTCACTGATGCCCCAGTCATAACCACTGATGAGATAGTAATGGCTTTCAAGTCTGTTGAGGCCATCACCGGAATCAAACCGAGGCCTTGGCTCAAAAATTTGAGGTACAGAAAAGCCGAGATAGAAATTGCCGCTTTGTACGTGCAACCCGGCATTGAAGTCGGGCACCCAGGCTCCTGTCCGGGCCGCTTGAATCAACTGATCTGCGTCGTCCACAGCATTGAAACCATCTACTAGCCTGATTTGATGGTATCCACCGGCAAACCCCACAGAAATGGCTGTTTTTTCACCCAGCTGCTGCGTGTAGGAAATCAGGCCGGTGCCGCCGCTTCTTCTGAGGGCGCCGGCTTCATCGTTAAAAAAGTATCCTCCCAGGCCAAAGGGTACAGAGCGTAGGCGGGTTCTGAGGGCCGCAATACGGGTGGTGGGTGCTCCGGGAAATTCGACCCATTGTTTGCGGTAATAAAGATTAACCTGAGTGCTTTGTACCAACCCGGTGGTTGCGGGATTAAACGCGTATTGGTTAAGCAGGTAATTGGTAAATAGTGGGTATTGCTGGGCTTTTGCAGCGTTGCTGAGACCAAGTGAAAGGCATAGCGCCAGGCCTGTGGACGCCACTAAAGATTTGAGGAAGTTGGCTTTTGAAGGGTGGAGTTTCATACCAGGTCAACGTTATCGAATGAGGGTGAGGGTTCCTTTGATGGGGGTGTTGGTACTATCCCCAAGGCGTAGCACAAAAAAGTAGGCGCCCAGCGGCAATGTGCTGCCGTCGCTTCGGGTACCTTCCCAGTTGTTGGCATATCCGGCGGTCTCAAACACGAGTTGGCCCCAGCGGTCAAAGATACTGAGGGTGCTGTTGGGAAAATTCTCGATGCCTTCGATAACCCAACGGTCATTTTGCCCGTCTCCATTTGGCGTAAAGACATCGTAAAACACAAGCGCATCGCACAGGCTGGGTAGGTTAAACTCCAGAAACAGTTTGCAGTCATTTTCGTCACTTACCGTTACCGCATAAGTACCATTGGCGAGGTTGAACAGGGAAGCGCCCTGGCCGGCATTATCCAGCCATTGGTAGGTGTATGGCGCAGTCCCTCCGGAGATGTCGAGTGCAATTCTGCCATCGAGGGTGCCATCGCAGGATTCTCCGCGGATGAGGGAATCCACGCGGAGGCTGTCCGGGCTGGTTACCGTGGCGTTGCCATTGATGATACAGCCGTTGGCATCGGTAACGGTATAGGCGTAATTGCCGGGCCCAAGGGTTTCGTTGTCAAGTCCGGAGATGCCATTCGACCACTGCGTAGTATAGGGACTTGTTCCGCCGGATGCAAACAGGCTGATACCACCATCTTCCTCTTCCCGACACCATAAATTTGTGATATTGGCAACGACGTTCATGGGAATTACCTCCACGTCGAGGAGTAGGGTGTCAATATTACGACAGCCGTCGGTGAGTACTTCCAGTATAATCATTTTTTGTCCGGGGCCTAAATAGCTGACTTCCGGAGGTGCGATATCATAAGATGCCGGGGGCTGCGCACCTACGCCAAAAGTCCAGAACACCTGAGTGTTCGGATCCGGGGTGTCTAAATACTGAAAGCGGTAGTTGCCGCCGCAATTTGCGGAGCCTTGAGGCAGCGCTTCAAAAATAGCCCTGGGTGCGGAGGCACAGGAGGCCGGTTGTTGGAAGCCCTGCCGTATGGTGTTGCTGCCGTTTTGAATAGTACCGGCATTAGGGGGCTGAGCCGTAGTTGCATACAGGCGTGCTCCTCCGGTGCTTACTGCTGAGCCACCGGTGCTGCAGATTACGCTGCGTCGGATGCCCTGCGCGTGCAGCGAAACGGAGGCGATAATAAAAACGCCGGCAACCCGCAGCAGCCATTTGAGTGAATTGAGCTTCATGGCGTGCTTAAAGGTTGTTTTTCAAATAACCGGTCAGGATGATTTCTTCATTGTTTGGATTCCTCAGGGTGACGCCGGATGGTGCAACAAGTGCTTTTACGGAGCTGCTGAAAAAGTCAATTACCGTAGTATCGAAAGAGATGGGCATGGTAGCGGAAACACCGCTTTTGATCATCAGGTAGCGCCCGTTTGGCACCTGGTAAGAATTGCCGTTGTTGGGCTGCAGTACGATGACAACCGGGTTTATGGCCGACGACTGATTGACTAAGAAACCGGTGCAGCGGCAGTTGGAAACGGAGAATCCGGCGGGAATAACAGGTTGTGAGGGCGTGGTGAAGTGCCTGCCCTGTGCAGCACCCACATTGGGTAGTCGGATTTCGCTTTCCGACGCGGTAATGTACAGATTCCTTCCTGCCGGTACGGTGTAGTTGTTGAAAATATAGAGAAAGAAGGCATTTTCGGTGCCTTGAGGAAAGTCGAGGGTTGCACCGGGGGCATTAAAGGGGCTTACAGAGTTCAGCGTGATAAAATTGCCGTTAGAGATCCGAATAGTATCTCTGCTGATGGATAGCGTTTGCAGCTCGTTGGAAGCATCGGTGTCGTTGTCGTCAATAGCAGTACCGGCAAGCTCTGCGTAGTTGGCGATGCCGGCGTAGCTGGCAAAGGCGGTAGATGCAGCAGTTGCGGCATTGTTGGCGTAATCTGCAACGAGGGAGTTGGCGGCGAGTACTGCGAGGTCAGAGATGCCGGCAGAATCTGCCCGGACTGCCTGTTGTGCAACGATAGCCCGGTGTGCTACGGCTGAGCTGTCTGCCAGGGACGCCCGGTCTGCCTGGTATGCCCTCCGCGCCACAACGGCGCTATCTGCTACGGCAGCTCTTTGTGCAAAATTGGAAACCCCTGCGGCATCGGAAAAAAGGGAGCGCTCTGCTTCATTAGCTACCGATGCGCTATCGGCATAGGTTGCGGATATTGCAAAATCAGCCTTTTTGCTGTAGAGTGCATAAGGTACGGAAAGTAGCTGTGTAGTACCCACGAAAACATAGTTGGTTCCACCTGTAGCATCCATGTCAATCCGAAGAAAGTAGGGGCCGTTGCTCCAGTCAATATCGGCGAAGGTGGGTGCCGATGCACTTTGGGGTGTTCCCTGGCCAATTGAGAGGGTAAACAATCCAAACTCATCCGTGCTCACATCGTGGGTTTCCACCCAGATTTCAGTTCCGGGATTGTTGCCGCGGAGAATGGATGCTTTTATACCTATGGCCTGGTCGGTGAGCTCTCGCCCCGTGTTATCAGTGGCGACAGCCTGATAGCTGAACGCTTGTGGAGATTGTGCAGCAGCCGTTGTGCCGAAAAAGACAGGTAGTAGCGAGAGAAAAAGGAGTATCAATCTATTGTTCATGCGACATGTGGATTATGTAATATGTGTTAAACGCAATTAGCCCGCAGAATAGTTTTTGCACGCCCAATATTCCGCGTTTAAAAGAAAAAGCTGAAGTTTTCAATAGTGAAAAAGTTTCGAAACGAGATAGTGGACAACAGAGGAGCCGCCGATCGCAGTGCCGGCGCATAATTTTTGCGTGCAATTTGTGCTTTTTTTACCTTTTATACAAGGCGAAACCCTGAAAAATCCTAGGCAATGCCCCATACTCCTACAATTCCTGTTCGATTTGAGCGCTGACTATTCGGAAGATAGCTATTTTTGCAGCGACAGGCGAAAAGCCCCCGACACCATCATGATCAAGAAACTGCTGATTCGGAATTATGGAATTATTGACGAGCTGGAAATAGACTTTTCCCAGGGGCTCACCATCATCACCGGCGAAACCGGTGCCGGAAAGTCTATCCTTCTTGGTGCCCTTGGTCTGGTAATGGGGCAGAGGGCTGATACAAAGGCCTTGTATCGCGAAGATGAAAAGTGCGTAGTGGAGGCCATTTTCGATATCCGGCCGTATGATTTAAAGTCGTTTTTTGAAGACCGCGATTTGGATTATGACCCGGAGCTGGTCATTCGAAGGGAAATAACCCCGGCGGGGAAATCCCGAGCTTTTGTGAATGACTCTCCCGCAACCCTTGACATCCTCCAAGGCCTAAGTGGCGCGCTTATTGATTTGCACCAGCAGTTCGACACCCGCGACATCCATAACGTATCCTTTCAGCTTCGTCTACTGGATGCTTTGGCCGACAATAAACCTATACTTGCCGATTATCAGGCGGGTTTCAAAACATGGCAGCGCAACCGTCGCCGCCTGTCAGAACTGGAACGCATGAACGCGGATAGTGCCCGCGAAGCAGAGTTTATGCGTTTTCAACTCGAGGAGTTCCATGCCGCCAACTTACAGGAAGGAGAGCAGGAAGCCCTCGAACAAGAGCTTCAATTACTCTCCCACGCCGAAGATATCAAGAAGAGTCTCAGCGCCGCCTGTCACCATCTTCTGGAAAGTGAACAGGCCGTCATGAACCAGCTTCGCGAGGTAGGGACTTCCTTAGGGGCCTTTCGGAAAATCAACTCCAG
>CAYTNI010000190.1:0-6321 GCA_964439115.1 uncultured Saprospiraceae bacterium | reverse complement strand
TTTCCCGGCCGACTTTCTGGTGATACGTTTGATAGAAGTCATGAATTCCATTCCTGCGCTGCTGCTGTTGATTTCCATAGCGGCTGTGTTAAGTAAACCCTCCCTTGGGATAGTGATGATTATTATTGGATTAATACGCTGGACGGGTATTGCGCGGTTCATCCGCGCTGAGCTGCTTCGCATTCGAAGTTTGGGCTATATTGAAGCGGCTCGGGTACTCGGCTACTCCGAATGGCATATTCTATGGAGGCACGCACTGCCCAACGCACTTCCACCGGCTATGATTGCACTGGCTTTTGGCATAGCGGGTGCCATCCTACTGGAGGCTTTTCTATCCTTTTTGGGTATAGGTGTTGCCCCTGATGAGGTAACCTGGGGAGCCATGCTGCAATCGTCGCGCAGCAATTTCAGCGCATGGTGGCTCGCCCTTAGCCCCGGCATGGCCATCTTTATTATCGTAACGGTATTCAACCTGCTGGGAGAATCATTAAGTGATGCCCTTGGAAAAGGATAGTCAACACTTCACCAGGAGTTGAATCCGGAATTTTGCTATTTTTGCTTTAAATCGCACAACATGAAGACCGCCACCATTTTCTCCATGACCTTTGTTTATTTTGCCATGTCCATGATACTGTCCTGCGGCTCCACCTCGTCGGGATTTTCCCATTTCGAGGATTATCCTGTTTATACGGAGGATGACCTTGGCCTTCGTTATTTACCAAACAAATCCATGTTTAAGGTTTGGGCGCCAACGGCAAACGAGGCAAGAATTTTATTTTACGAAACAGACAGCGGCGGCAAACCCATTATGACCCGAGAGCTTAAAAAAGGGCTTAAAGGGATATGGGAAATCACTATCAAAAAGGATCTCAAAGGCCTGTATTACGCATTTCAGGTGCGCATTGGCGACACCTGGATGGGTGAAACACCAGACCCCTACGCCAAAGCCGTCGGAGCCAATGGCCTGCGCGCCCAAGTGGTCAATATGGCAGAGACTAATCCGGCAGGATGGGAAAATGACAAGCGCCCGCCTCTCAATTCTTTTAACGACATCATCATATACGAACTCCATGTAAGAGATTTTTCCATTCATCCCAACTCCGGCATGAAAAACCAGGGTAAATACCTGGCTTTTGCTGAAAAAGGCACCCTAAGCCCTGAGGGGTTGGCTACCGGCGTGGACCACCTCGTGGATTTAGGCATAACCCACGTGCATTTGCTACCGGTATATGACTACCTGTCCATTGATGAAACCCGTCTGGAAGAAGGCAAATTCAACTGGGGCTACGACCCCCAACACTACAACGTCCCGGAGGGAAGTTATGCTTCAGATCCCTCAGACGGCGCTACCCGCATCCACGAGTTCAAGCAAATGGTCAAAGCCTTACACGATGCCGGCATCAGGGTCATCATGGATGTAGTCTATAATCATACCGGCGCCACGGAGCTCTCGGTATTCAACCAGCTTGTACCTGGTTATTATTACCGCCAGAATGAGGCCGGCGGATTCTCCAATGCCAGCGGTTGCGGCAACGAAACCGCCTCCGATCGGCCTATGATGCGCAAACTTATCGTAGAATCGGCTAAATATTGGGCTTCAGAATATCATATCGACGGCTTCCGGTTCGATCTCATGGGCATTCACGATATAGAAACCATGAATGAGGTTAGTCGGGTACTACACGAACTTCACCCTTCTATATTCATTTACGGCGAGGGTTGGACAGCCGGCGACAGTCCATACCCGGCAGAAAAGCGTGCACTCAAGCATCAAACGCTTCAGCTCAGCCAAATAGCAGCATTTAGCGACGATGTACGCGATGCCATCAAGGGCCACGTATTTCACCCGGAGCAAAAAGGGTTTGTGAGTGGTTTGTCGGGCCTGGAGGAAAGTCTCAGGTTTGGCATTGTGGCCTCTACCAGTCATCCACAGGTGGACTACCAACAGGTCAATTACTCTAAAGCTCCCTGGGCAAATTCGCCGGCACAGGCGATTACTTACGCCTCCTGTCACGACAACCACACGCTTTGGGATCGCCTTGCCATATCCTGTCCGGAAACTTCAGAAGAAGAGCGCATCCAGATGAACAAACTGGCCGCCACCATCGTGATGACCTGCCAGGGCGTATCTTTCATCCACGCCGGAGAAGAAATGCTTCGCAGTAAATTCGGAGCAGAAAACTCCTTCAATCTGCCCGACAGTATAAATCGCCTGGACTGGTCCCGAAAGCATCAATACAAAGATGTTTTTGATTATT
This sequence comes from uncultured Saprospiraceae bacterium, assembly GCA_964439115.1. Lineage (GTDB taxonomy): Bacteria > Bacteroidota > Bacteroidia > Chitinophagales > Saprospiraceae > UBA2329. The sequence goes on along the minus strand of CAYTNI010000190.1, from coordinate 4,063 downwards.
ACCGGGGCCTCATCGCACTGCGCAAAGCACACCCCGCGTTCCGGCTCCGCACCACGGAGGAGATACAGCAACATCTTCAATTTTTGGATGTAGAGGGAGATAATTTGGTCGGATACATCCTCAATGACCATGCAGGTGGTGATCCCTGGAAGGAGATTTTGGTTTTGTTCAACGGCAATGGCACTTCAAAAAGCATTCGGGTTCCTGAAAGGAAATACACCCTGGTGGCAGATGGCAAGGATGTGAACCCGGAAGGCATACTCACCCAAACGACAAGTTCAGTAGAAATTCCGCCTCGTTCGGCCATGATATGGTATGCTCAATAATCGCTGAGCATGTTCGGGAAATGGTTTTCACGGAGGGTACTCCCGGAGTTTTGGACCAGCTACCAGGCGGCATTCCATAAGATTCCGGGAAAAACACCTCTGCGCGAAATTCCCTTTGCTGTTTTTGATACCGAGACTACCGGGCTCCATCCCGGCAAAGACAAGATTTTGTCCATCGGTGGTGTTCGCGTTTCAGGCGGTGCCATTGCGGTTGCTGAGTCGCTGGATATTCAATTGGTGCAGGAGGCAAAACCCCGGCAACAGGACATTGCCGTCCATGGGATTTTGCCATCCACGCACGCCGGGCAGAAAAACCTAGAAGAAGCTCTGGCTTGCTTCCTGGATTGGATTGGCCCGGCTGTGCTTGTGGGCCATCATGTCAGGTTTGATACCACCATGATCAACAATGGGTTAAAGCAATGCGGAGGAGGCAACCTGCTCAACATCAGTCTGGACACAGCAGAGCTCGCCATGCGGGTAAATGGAAAACCCATCTGCGATGACCGGGAAAACTGGAGCCTTGACACCCTTGCCGGGAAGTTCGAAATTCCTTTACACGATAGACATACGGCTGCCGGTGATGCTTTTATCACCGGAATTTTATTGCTCAAGCTGTTGGAACGCCTTGAAAGACGGGGTGTCCATACCCTGAAATCCTTATTGTATGGCAAATAATGGAGCTTTGGAGCTTTCATTTCAGGAAAAATCGGCTTTCTGACTCCCTGGCATTTCAATTTACTATCTTTGCCATCAAACCAACATATTTACACATACAAACCGAAAGTCATGCCACTCCAACTCCAAGACCTTCTGCAGGGTCAAGTTCCCGAAGAGATGTTTGAGCTACTCGACCAAAAGCTCGAGGGAGCAGATCGCGCTCGAACTTCGCAGGCAATTTCCGACATTACAACGATGCTAACGACGGCGCTATCGCAAAATGCATCCAATGAACAAGGCGTACAATCTCTCGTCAATGCCCTGGATCGCGATCATGACGGGAGCATACTCGACGATTTTGCCGGATTGTTGAAAAGTCAGGTAGCTGATGAGCCTTCCAAAACCTTGGACGGTGCCGGCATCCTCGGACATATCCTTGGCAACCGCCTGGGCAGTTCTGTGGATGTGATTACCGAAACAAGTGGATTGGAAAAAGTACAGGTAGGGAGACTCATGCAAACGCTAGCACCCATTGTCATGGGGATTTTGGGCAAATCCAAAAGGGAACAGGGGCTGGATATTGGCGGTCTGACGGAGATGATTAACAACATAGCCAACAGCGAATCAGCTCAAAAAAATCCTGCCATAGGTATGATTACCAAATTGCTGGACCGCAACGGCGACGGCAATGCCATGGACGACATCGCCAAAATGAGCATAAATATGCTGTCGCAGTTGTTTAAGAAAAAATAACTTCTGCACCGCTGATGTAAATGCTTTTTGATTAGTTCATCAGCAATAATTCCGGGAAGAATCAGGCGAGTAAATGGGAAAAATGGTTTTCCCCTACTTTCAGCGTGGGACTGCTCAGGCTACATTTTGTTAGCCTAGACACCTGTCTGATGTTTTAACAACTTTTGGTACCCTTTTTCCAGTTTCTCCCTAAAGATTTAACCAATAGGTCACCTTCAACAGCAAACCTCGGTTTTTGGGAAGAGGCGATTCGAAAAAACCATCTGCAAAGTAGTTGTCGGTGTAAACGACAAATAAGTCCGATACAGGAAGAAATCGCCATTGCAGGCGACCATTGACATTGACGTTATCTGTCTGCGTGTTGTACTGCAGAAAAATGCTGAAAAACAAATCGCGGGTAAAGGCCATTTCAGCCCGGGGACCCAGAAGCCAAAATGTTGCGCTGTTGTAAGGCGATGGCAACTCTATGTGGTTGTAGTCGTAGCTTAACGCAAGTACGCCGTAGGGTTGCCAGCGAAAATTCAAGGCGCCGTTGAGACGGGTAATCTTACCATTGAAATAATCACCTCGGCCAAATTCTGTATTGAAGAAAAATTTGCGCCTAAAGTCGGAGTTGTATTCGATTTCAAAGGAGTTATATCGGTAAGCGGAACCCTCAGGTAACGGAAGACCGCCTGAATTGGTAGGATCAAAAGGAAAAAACAGGTAAGTGTAATCGGAGGAAAAGCTCCACTCTAAGCTGCTTTGTCCGGGAAATTCCACAAAGGCCTCAGGAGAGAAACGCTGATCCACCATCCGGAAGTTATCGTCTGTATTGAATACATAATCTGTACTAAAACCAATGCCGTAGGAAATCACACGCTTGGCCAGCCATTCTTTTTTGGGAAAAAACACTCTGGAAATCCCCGGACTGGTGGCGTAAAATCCGGTGCGAGGCACAAAGCCGGCATCGGATCTGAAATTCGACCCAATGTACTGGCTCGGAAAAAACAACCGCCATTCTCGGGTGAAGCGCCCCGCAAACAGCGCAGCAGATTGTGCATCATTATTGTTGGCAGCGGAAAAGGACCTGTGGTAGTATAATTCAGCTTCCCACTTATTATCCTTTGAAAACAGATTGTACTCCAGACCTGCCACGCGGTTAAAAGCATCGCTTTGATGGGAAAAACCTCCAGAAGGATTGGCAGCGAAGTTTTCCTTATTGACGAAAACGGCACCTACATAAGAGCGGTCAAACACCTTGCGCTGAAGTACGCCCACAGAATAGTTGGCAGGAGCCAATCCGATATCTTTGGCATGGCCGGTATGCATATTGAGTAAGCCAATGCGCCAGTTTTTATCTAATTTACCGCTGAGTCGTGCTCCGGCGAGAATAGGTACATTGACTGCCCGTTCGATGGAAATTTCCTGGCCATCGGTGGTAGTTCTTCTGATGATACCCCTTCCCAAGCCGATACGCCGGCTGAAAAATGGACGGCTGTCTGGAAAGCCGAAGCGGCTGAATAAGTCCTCATTTTCGAGGAAGAACTGCCGGCGCTCCGGAAAAAACAGCTCAAAACGACTGAGGTTGGTAATTTGACGATCCACCTCCACTTGCGAAAAGTCTGGGTTGACAGTCAGGTCGAGATTGAGCGAAGGCGTAATGGCCACTTTTAAATCACCCCCTAACTGAAGCCGCCCCTCGGTAGGCAATCGGAACTCAAAATCGCGAAAGGAACCTGTGGTGATGTAGGGAATGGCAGAGATATTAAGCCCAGGCGGTGGCGGGTTTTCCGACCACGACATCGTTCCCGCAAAGGCGAGGTTAGTGGGGTCAAACTGTCGTGGAACCGGAGCCCAGGAGGAGCGCTCATTCTGACGGATGGCCACCCGCGTGAAATTAATACGCCACTCCAGCGTACTGCCGGCAGATTTATATCGCAGCGTTTTGAAAGGAATGGCCATTTCCAGTGTCCAGCGGTCATCCGAATTGTGGACTTTGGAAAACCAGCGGTTATCCCAATCGGCATTGATATTGGAGCCATTGTCAATAATACCTTCGCGTTGGACGTTGAAGGGCGTAACCGCGAAATGGAATCCATTGATTTTATCAGAGAATGGATCGATATTGACCGCGAACTCATCGCTTGACACTTCTTCGAAGTCCCTTTTCAGGGAGGTGATGATATAATCTTTCCGAGCCTGGTGGCAAACTGCACCGATATATAGATAATGGTCGTCGAAAGTAAGGCGAACCTCGGTTTTTACAACAGAAAAAGAGGTGTCAAAGGGATAATTTTGAAAAAAATTGCCCACCTGGTCTGCATTTTGCCATGCATCCTCATCGA